>JALTNS010000223.1 GCA_027000565.1 Rhizobiaceae bacterium
TTCCTTTTCTTCATACAAAACAATGCGCTACAATTTTGTAACGCATTGTTAATATCCACAGGGCTCACAAAATATTACATAACCTTACGGCAATTAACTCGATTGCCGGCGAAGGAATGCGGGAATATCGAGCTGGTCATCGTCTTGAGTCGCGGCTGCCGGCGACGTTTGACGACCATGCGCATCAATCGGATTGTTGCGTGGCGGAGCATAGGGGTTATTATCTTCGCGCGCCACAGGCTGATAGGGTGCCGGGGCAACCGGTTGAGCCGCAGCAGGTTGAGAAGCAGCCTCCTCGCCAGTTTTTTCTGAAGCACCCAATCCGCTTGCCAGCCGTTTTAACAGGCCAATCGGACCGCGGTCATCCTGAACAGGTTCTGAAGATGCCGCCATTTCCTTTTGCGCAATTGCCGGAAACTCTTCGACTTTTGGCATTCTTGGGTTTTCCGGCACCTTTGCTGCTACCGGCACTTCCGGTGCTCTTGAAAGGTCAAGTTGTTCCTCCAGCGCACTGGCTAGCGCGTCTTCGCTTACCGGCTCGCTGAAAATCGCGTTTTCCGGTTTGAAAGGCGCAATGGTCACGCGCGGGTCTGTGGCAGCGGTCACCGGGCGGGCAATTTCCAGCTCCTTTTCGATCTGTCTTTCCTGCATCACAGGCCGTGCAACAGGCGCAGGCGGCGCCACCGGGGCAGGTTCAACGGAGCGGGGCGGCATTGCAACACCGCTGGCACGGGTGATGTTTTCGTTCACCTGTGGCCTGGTCGGAGTATTGGCAACTTCACCTTCATTGTCGATACCGGTTGCCACCACAGATACGCGAATGATCCCCTCAAGGCTTTCATCGAAGGTCGCACCGAGGATAATATTGGCGTCTGAATCCACTTCTTCGCGAATACGGGTTGCCGCTTCATCCACTTCAAACAGGGTCATATCGCGACCACCGGTGATCGATATCAGCAGGCCATTGGCACCAGCCATTGAAGTTTCATCAAGCAACGGATTGGCGATAGCGGCTTCTGCAGCATTCATTGCCCGGCCCTCGCCGGAAGATTCGCCCGTACCCATCATCGCACGACCCATTTCCCGCATCACTGAACGCACATCAGCAAAATCGAGATTGATCAGGCCTTCCTTGACCATCAGATCAGTAATGCAGGCAACGCCGGAATAGAGCACCTGGTCAGCCATCGCAAAAGCGTCTGCAAATGTGGTTTTGTCGTTGGCAATACGAAACAGGTTCTGATTGGGAATGACGATCAGGGTGTCAACATTTTCCTGCAGCTCTTCGATGCCAAGTTCGGCGGTTTTCATCCGTCGCTGCCCTTCAAAACTGAACGGCTTAGTAACAACACCAACGGTCAAAATTCCTTTTTCGCGGGCAGCGCGGGCAACCACGGGCGCAGCACCGGTGCCGGTTCCACCCCCCATACCGGCGGTAACAAATGCCATATGAACACCGGACAAATGGTCATTGATCTCGTCGATACATTCTTCTGCAGCAGCGCGACCAACTTCGGGGCGCGAACCGGCGCCAAGGCCCTCGGTTACGGCAACACCCATCTGAATGACCCGCTCGGCCTTCGACATTCCGAGTGCCTGAGCATCGGTATTGGCAACCACGAAATCCACCCCGTCCAGGCTGGCATTGATCATGTTGTTGACAGCGTTACCGCCACCACCGCCGACACCAAATACTGTGATACGTGGCTTGAGCTCGGTTATATCGGGCTTCTGCAGATTAATAGTCATGACTTCCTCGTCCTTGTTATGGCAGCCGCGAGGCCCCGTTTCACTTGACAACTCGCGTCGCCACTCGTCCAATTTACAAACTCTCTCTCAACCACCGGCCCACGCGGGCAAAAGCACCGTCGGTTCCGGTCATATGATAACGCCCGGCGGAACTTGAGCCGGTATTCTCGATTTGGGCAATTTGCGGATAGATCAACATGCCGACAGCCACCGAAAATGCTGGTCCCTTGGCTGCAACCGGCAATCCCTTGATGCCAAGTGGCCGCCCCAATCGTACATTGCGGGTTAAAATACGCCGCGAAACTTCACTGATGCCGGTCAACTGGCTGGCACCACCGGTAAGCACAATGCGCTTGCCAACTGCTCCAGCGAATCCTGACCGGTTAAGCCGATCTCGTACAAGTTCGAGAATTTCTTCAATCCGCGGCCTAATAATCCGCGTCACCTGTGCCCGCGGCACCTGAAAGGCAACATCCTCGTCATTGTCGCCAATTGGCGGCACGGAAATTATATCGTGTTCATCCGACGTGCTTGGCAATGCCGAACCATGCAACACCTTCAGCCGTTCGGCATCATCAAGCCTGGTCGAAAGCCCGCGCGCCAGATCCATGGTCACATGGTCACCGCCCACCGCTATCGCATCGGCAAATACAAACCGCCCGCCTAAAAACACTGAAAGCGTAGTGGTTCCACCACCCATATCGATGCAGGCGCTTCCCATTTCCATTTCATCATCAACCAGCGCCGAAAGGCCGCTGGCGTAGGGTGTTGCGGCCAGCGCTTCAACCGACAAATGAGCGCGATTGATGCAAAGTTCGAGATTACGCAGCGGACCGGTTTCGGCATTGACCACATGCATATCAACGCCCAGGGTCTGACCGAGCATGCCGCGCGGATCAAAAATGCCGTGGTCGTGGTCCAGTGCATAACCAATCGGAATGGAATGGACGACCGTACGCCCCTCTTGTTCCGCATGGGCACTGCCTGCATCAAGAACCCGGCGAATATCGCCGTCCTCAACCTCGTGACCATCGAGAGAAACCTTGGCTGAATAGGTATTGCTTGCAAGCCTGCCCGACGAAATATTGACGATCAGGGAATCGACCGTAACACCGGCCATGCGTTCGGCTGCATCAACACTAAGCCGGATGGCGTGTTCAGCCGCATCCAGATTGACCACGACGCCGGATTTTATGCCGCTTGAGCGCTGATGCCCGAGACCCAAAACCTCAATGCGGTGAGTGCGCCCGGGCAATGATCCGCTTTCCTCACGCGGGGTCAGCCTGGCAATCAGGCAACAAATTTTTGAAGTCCCGATATCGAGCACCGAAACAACCGTCGACCGTTTTTTTGACAGCGGGCGCATTTTGGGCAGTCCCTCAGGGGCATGAAAAAGCCTCATATGCTCTTCTCCGCCTTCCGCATGCGTTTCGAACGCTGCTTGACCAACTTGCGCCGCTCATTCGCCGCCTTTGGCATCACCCGAATGACCATGCGATCTGACAACCGCATATCTACAATCTCGATTTGACGGGAGAGCAATTGCCTTTTCTGATCAAGATCAACAACCGCTGAAAGCGCCTTGCGCTCGCCAAACTCCGGCAACTGAATCACCAGATCATTACGCAGCAAAATATCCCAGCGCCGATCAGCAACCCGCACATAACTGGCAACCCGGCTGTAAATCGACGGGAACTCGGAAACCAGCTCAAACAAATTTGCCGCCCGTTTTTCTGCACCCTCGCCAACAATGCGCGGAAGCAACGCCTGTCGGGCACTCAACTGTTCCACACCGCCGAGCCGGGTAATGATATTTCCGTTGGTTTCGACAACCATCAACTGGCGGTCCTGCTGCCAAAGTGCAAAGGGCTGCTTTTCCGTCAACGAAATGTCGAGCCGGTCTGGAAACAGCTTTCGGATTGATACATCCTCGACCCAGTCGAGGTTAATCAACCGCTGCCTCGCCAAACGCAAATCCAGTCCAAGCAGGGTCCTGTCAGCACCCAACTCAAGCGCTCTCAATACATCCGCCTCACTGGTCTCAACCTGCCCGCTGATTTTTATGGCCTCAACCTCAAGCCCTGCGGTCGAAGCCGCAGAAGAAACCATTTGCGCCGAATATCCGCCCTCATAAACGCCATAGCCGACGCTCAGGGCAATGAAACCAACCGCCATTGCGCTGCCCATTCCGGCAGGCAGTGGTTTTGATGACTTGATCGTCCGGGCAAGATACCGGCTGAAATACCGTAAAGGCCGCGGCAGAATTCGACGTTCACCTCTGCGCAACGGTTGCTCGGATGCGGTCGGCACTCTTCCAGTGTTTGCTTTCAACATCCGTTTCAACGATTGCAACTCGCGTCCTCCACCATCCAACCCAACAATTCACCAAATGAATGCCCGGCATACTCCGCCAGTTCAGGCACAAGCGACGTGGGCGTCATTCCCGGCTGGGTATTTACTTCCAGCCAAATCAGCTCATTGAGACCATTCACCCGATCATCAAACCGGAAGTCCGAACGGCTGACACCACGACAGCCGATTGCCTTATGGGCGTTCAACGCCATTGTCTGAATTTTTTGGTAAATATTTGGTAAAATTTCCGCCGGACATTGATGTTTTGATCCACCTTCCGCATACTTTGCGTCAAAGTCGTAGAATGTGTCCCCACATGGCATGATTTCCGTCACACCCAGCGCCACATCACCCATTACCGCGCAAGTCAGCTCGCGCCCGGCGATATAACGCTCAACCATAACAATATCGCCATAAGGCCAATCGCTCGAATAAAGCTCCTGCGGTGGCGTCGAACGCCCTTCATCGACGATCAGCACACCAAAACTGGAACCTTCAGCCACTGGCTTGACTACGTAAGGAGGCTTCATTGCATGTTTTTCCGCAGCCTCGAGCCGGTGCATAACCTTTGCCTCGGCAACCGCAACCCCAACCTTGCGAACAATCGACTTGGCTTTTTCCTTGTCCATCGCAAGGGCGGAAGCGAGCACACCGGAATGGGTATAGGGAATTTGCAAAAACTCCAGCACGCCCTGCACCGTACCATCCTCGCCGTAGGGCCCGTGCAGCGCGTTAAAGGCAACGTCCGGACGCAAATCGGAAAGCACCGCACTGAGACCACGATCCACATCAACCCGTGAAACCTGATAACCCTCGTCTTCGAGGGCAGTCGCGCAGGCTGCACCTGACGAAAGGGAAACAGGACGTTCGGCGGACCATCCGCCCATTAACACGGCCACGTGTTTTTTGCTCATTTAACGTTCCCCTGACAGCGCGATCTTACTTGAAATTGCCGCAACTAATACTGTTGGGAAGAATCTGAATCAGACTCGCAGCCTGGAAGCAAGCCCCGGGAATGGCCGTTAAAGCATTGGTTTTGAATCAGTTTGACAGCAACGCTTGCCAAGGGATTCTAATCATTGGCGTTTGCCGGAACCGGCACAAAATGAAATAATTTCGCGATTTTCAAGAAAATTCCCGAGCCGCTTGATTTCCCACTGCAATTCTATTCCGGAGTGTTCAAACACCCGTTCACGAACGCTCTCGCCCAACAACTCAAGATCATGCGCCGTGGCACTGCCATCATTGATCATAAAGTTGCAATGCATGGTCGACATCGACGCCCCGCCAATCGAAAACCCTCGAAGACCGGCCTCGTCAATCAACTTCCATGATGAATGGCCCGGCGGATTTTTGAACGTCGATCCCCCGGTTTTTTCGCGAATAGGCTGCACCGTTTCGCGGTGATGTTGCACCACATCCATTTTTGCCTGAATAACCGGTTGGTCTGCCGGAAAACCCTGAAAGGTGGCGGAGGTAAATATCAACCCTTGGGCAGCTGCAGAATGGCGATATGAATACCCCATATCGGCGTGGGAAAGCACGTGGATTTGCCCGTCGCGGCCAACCGCACGAACCTCAATTACCCGTTCAGTGGTTTCCAAGCCATTGGCCCCGGCATTCATTCTGAGCGCCCCGCCAATGCCACCGGGAATACCATGATAAAATGCAAAACCGTCAAGCCCCGCCTTCAGCGCTTCGGCGGCCACTCGTTTGTCTGGAACCGCAGCCCCTGCCCTGATTTTATCATCGCCCACAAGTTCGATCGAGCCAAATCCTTTGGCGGAAAGGCGAATGACCACACCGTCAATACCGCCATCGCGCACCAGCAGGTTGGAGCCAATGCCAACCACCGTCACCGGAATTTCATCGGGCAGCAATTTTAGAAATTCGGCCAGATCGTCCTCGTCTGCCGGTTGAAACAAAATTTCCGCCGGCCCGCCAACCCGAAACCAGGTAATTCCAGCCATTGATGTGTCTGCCGACAACCGGCCACGAATTTTGGCAAACCGGTCGCCAAGGCGTGCAAGTAAGTCTGAACCACTCATCTTTCAGCTTTTTCCAGCGACGCCAGTTCATCGGGTAGAGCATAGGCCCATTGGGTAATGTTGCCGGCCCCCAAAAACAGCACAATATCTCCGGCACCAACCAGCTCTTTCAAAATCGGCGCAACCTCCTCCGGGCCGGAAATCAGTCTGGCATCGCGGTGGCCGCCGGAGCGAAGCCCTTCCACCAACGCTTCTGAATCAAAACCTGCAATCGGTTTTTCCCCGGCTTCATAAACCGGCGCCACCAAAACCGAATCCGCATCGTTGAAACAGGTGCAGAATTCAGCAAACAGACTTTGCAGTCTGGTATAGCGATGGGGCTGTTTAATCGCGATCACCTTGCCGGAGGCACTTTCGCGCGCGGCATGGAGCACGGCAGCAATTTCCACCGGATGATGGGCATAATCATCATAAATCTCGGCCCCGTTCCATGATCCCGTGTGGGTAAACCGTCGCCTCACACCACCAAACCCGGCAAGACCACTTCTGATCTGCGCTTCCTTGGCACCCAGTTCAAAGGCAACCGCAATCGCCGCTGTCGCATTGGCAATATTGTGCAAGCCCGGCATCGGCAATACCAGATCTTTCATTACAACCGGCTCTGCCTCGCCGCGAACACGGATGGTCACATCAAAACGGGAATTGGCACCCTGATTCGAAACATTGTCAAACCGCACTTCCGCCTGCGGGTTCGAGCCATAGGTGATCACCCGACGGTCTTCGATGCGCGCAACCAGCGCCTGCACTTCCGGGTGATCAAGACAGGCAACACCAAATCCGTAAAACGGCACATTTTCAATGAAATCGCGGAACGCCTTGCGGGCATTGTCAAAGGTTCCATAGTGATCGAGATGTTCGGGATCAATATTGGTGATAATCGCCACATCGGCCGGCAGCTTCAAAAATGTGCCGTCGCTTTCATCAGCCTCGACCACCATCCAGTCGCCATCGCCCATGCGCGCATTAGTGCCGTATTCATTGATAATGCCGCCATTGATCACGGTCGGGTCCAGCCCGGCGGCATCAAGCAGAGTGCCAACCATCGATGTTGTGGTGGTCTTGCCGTGGGTGCCGCCCACTGCAATCGCCTGTTTGAACCGCATCAGTTCAGCCAGCATTTCCGCGCGGCGAACAATCGGCAAATTGCGCCTTTTGGCTTCAATCCGCTCCGGATTGTCAGCCTTGATTGCGGTTGAGGCGACAACAACCACACTGTCGCCGATATTTTCAGCCCGGTGGCCGATATGAACCTCGATACCCTTATCGCGCAGCCGCTGCACATTGGCGCTGTCCGACATGTCGGAACCTTGGACCTGGTGGCCAAGATTGTGCAGGACTTCAGCAATCCCGCTCATGCCAATGCCGCCGATACCAACAAAATGCACCAGACCAATATTTTCAGGCAATTTCATTCAGCTTGTTCCTTAATTTTTTCAGTATTGCCAAATCAACCGGCTGCAATCCGCTCAACCAGATCGGCGAGGTGCCGGGCCGCATCGGGCTTCGCCGCTTTTTTCGCATTTTTTGCGGTTGTTGCAAGGCTTTCCGGATTATTCATGGCATCAACCAGCATGGCACACAGTTTTTCTGCAGAAAGTTCTGATTGCCTGACAATCGTGGCGCCGCCCCTGGCGGCAAGGTCAGCAGCATTGGCCGCCTGATCGCCGTCGAGTGAATGGGGCAGCGGCACCAGTATCGAGGGCCTGCCAATCGCCATAATTTCACCGACAGATGATGCACCGGCGCGAGAAATTACCAGATGAGCATCGGCAATCCTGTCGGGCAGATGGTCGAAAAATGGTGCCACTTCTGCCGAAAAATTTTGTTGTCGGTAGTTTGCAATCACCGCATCCAGATCTTCCGGCCTCGCCTGTTGCACAACCCGCAACCGCTGGCGATACTCCTCGGGTAACAATGCAACCGTTTGCGGAAGGCATTCGGAAAAAAATCTCGCACCCTGGCTGCCCGCAAAAATCAACAGTTTGAAAACTCCGCCAAGTTCAGCTTGCTCATAGGACCGTTTGGCGGCTTCCATAACCGGCGGGCGCAATGGGTTTCCGGTTACCACTATTTTTGACGCAAGTTGTTGATCATCACCAACTTGTGCAAAACCCACCGCAATGGCCTTTGCTGCGGAAGACAGAAGCCGGTTTGCACGGCCTAAAATTGCGTTTTGTTCCTGTATCAGGGTCACAATACCCATGCGGTTTGCCGCAACCAGCGGCGGGATTGTCGGGTATCCCCCAAAACCGACGACTATCGACGGTTTGAACTGCCTATAGAGTTGTCGCGCTTCGCGATAACCGCGATACAGTTCCCAAACGGTTTTTAGTATCGCAACCGGTTTTTTTGAAGCAAAAGTTGCCGAACGAATTATGTGGGTTTGATCTGCCGGAAATTTCACAGCAAACCGCTCGGCCCGGTCGTCGGTGGCAAGGCGAATTGTCCATCCGCGATTGTTCAATTCATGCGCCAGCGCTTCAGCGGGAAACAAATGCCCGCCGGTACCCCCGGCGGACAAAACTATGGTTCGTGCAGCCATTGTTTGACTACTCTGCCGGTTGCACGGCTTTTGGCGCAAACAACCCCTTGTCATAGCGGCGATTTTCCGGCCTTAACCGGGTAAAGGCCAAAATCAGTCCCATGGCAAAGGCCACCGACAACATTGATGAACCGCCATAGGAAATAAACGGTAGGGTCATGCCCTTGGCCGGCATCAATTGCAGGTTTACCGCCATGTTGATAATTGACTGGAATCCGAACAATAACATCAGTCCCGAAACGGAAAGACGTACGAACGCGTCGCGTTCACGCAGCGCATGGGATAATCCGCGCATTACGATGAAGGCAAACAACAACAATAAAATCAGGGTGATAATAATGCCAAATTCCTCGGCCGCCACCGCAAACACAAAATCCGTATGGGCGTCCGGCAATATCCGTTTAACGGTGCCTTCGCCCGGCCCCTGCCCGAGCCAGCCACCGCGGACAATCGCTTCAATGCCGGTATCGACCTGAAAAGTATCTCCCTCGCCGGTTAAAAACCGGTCAATACGGCTGGCAAAATGGCCAATTGTTACATAGGCAGCAGCAAGGCCCGCAAGAGCAATTGCGCCAAGAACACTGATCCATATCCACGGCATTCCGGCCATAAAGAACATCGCCGCCCAAACACCTGAAATCAGGATGGTTTGCCCCAGATCCGGCTGCGCCACCAATAGCGCCACAACGATGGCAAATAATATAATCGAAAACAGATTACCCGGTATGTCCGGGCGGCGGGCATTTTCTGCAAACAACCACGCTGTTACGACCACAAATCCCGGTTTAAGCAATTCCGAAGGCTGTAGTGAAATCAGCCCAAGCGATAACCAGCGACGCGAGCCCTTGGCCTCAAAACCGATGAACATGGTCAACACCATCAAGACCAGCGAAATACCAAACAAAATCAATGCGGCACGACGGGCATTGTGTTTGTCAAGAAATGAAAGCCCGATCATAATAATCAGGGCGGGAACCAGAAAAATCACATGGCGCTTGAAAAAATGCAGGCTGCTGAGGTCGATTTTCTCGGCTATCGCCGGGCTTGCGGCCAGCGATAAAACCAGACCACCAGCCATCAGTGCAACGGCTGCAAACAGCAAGGTTTTATCGACGGTCCACCACCACTGGGATAGTTGGCTCCTGTCTGCTCTGCTCACCATTTGGATGCTCCTTCTATCGGTTGAAAACCTTCAAGACCCATCGCCAGGTCCTTGAAGGCATATCCGCGTTTTTCAAAGTTTGGAAACTGGTCGAAGCTAGCACAGGCGGGTGACAGCAGCACGACCGGTTCTGAATGATCGCTGAGTTGCGCATCATGCGCCGCATTTGTAACGGCCTGCTCAAGCTCACCGGAAATTTCAAATTCAGCTTCACCACTTAATGTCGCCGAAAAATCCGGTGCCGCCTCGCCAATCAGATAGGCCTTGGCAATGCGTGGAAACCATTGATGCAGCGGTTCGATTCCGCCGTCTTTGGCAAGTCCGCCGGCAATCCAGAAAATATGATCAAAACTCGCCAGTGCCGGTGCCGCGGCTTCCGCATTGGTCGCCTTGGAATCATTGATAAACAGCACCTTGTCGAGATGGCCGACCTGCTCCATCCGGTGCACCAGGCCCGGAAAAGTCCGCAACCCGGCCTGAATTTCATCATTTGTCAGACCAACCGCACGGCAAGCTGCAATTGCTGCGGCGGTATTTTGCGCATTATGCGCGCCGCGAAGTGAACCAATATTGGCAATATCCGCAACTTTGCTGCCGGTCGCACCGTCAATCAGCCCGGTACCGCTGGCATAAATTCCGTTCGAAACCATTTTGCGTTGTGAAATCTCAATCACGGTTTTGCCGGCTTGCGCCAGATCGGCGGCAATTTTTTCGCAACGTTTGTCATCCACCCCGACAACTGCGATTTGGGCACCATCCACCAGACGTTTTTTGATTGCGCTGTAATTTTCCATATCGCCGTGGCGGTCAAGATGGTCCGCTGACAAATTAAGTAATATGCCTACCCCGGCATCAAGGCCGGGGGCCAAATCGATTTGGTAGGACGAACATTCAACCACGTAATATCGATCAGGTTGCAATGCATCGAGTGACAGGACCGCCCGACCGATATTACCACCCATCTGCACATCCCGTCCGGCATGGGCCAGAATATGGGCAATCAGCGCAGTGGTGGTCGATTTTCCATTGGTGCCGGTAATTGCGATAAACGGTGCATCCGGCGCAATCTTGCGCCGTTCACGGGCAAACAGCTCAATGTCACCAATAATCGGCACATTGGCTGCATTGGCGAGATCAACACTCCAGTGCGGTTTTGGATGGGTCAACGGCACACCCGGTGCCAGCACCAGCGCGGAAACTTTCGAAAAATCGCAACTCCGCAAATCGCAAACATCAATGCCCCGGGATTTGGCATTTTCAACGCCGGCCGGATTATCATCCCACGCAACCACATCGCAACCACCGGCAAGCAGCGCCCCGGCTGTTGCAAGCCCAGAGCCGCCAAGACCAAACAAGGCGACTTTCTTGCTTTGGTATGTGGTGATCGGGATCAATGAAACCTACCGCAATTTCAGGGTTGCAAGGCCAAGCAGGGCAAGAATAACCGAGATAATCCAGAAGCGGATAACCACCTGGCTTTCAGTCCAGCCCAACTGTTCGAAATGGTGATGAATGGGCGCCATTTTGAACACCCGTTTGCCGGTCATTTTGAAAGACGCGACCTGAATGATCACCGAAAGCGCCTCAAGCACAAACAGACCGCCAATAATGGCCAGCACAATTTCGTGTTTGGTTGCAACGGCAACTGCGCCCAGCATGCCACCCAGCGCCAGTGAACCGGTATCCCCCATGAAGATTGCCGCCGGAGGGGCGTTGAACCACAGGAAACCAAGACCGGCACCGATAATCGCGCCACAAATCACCGCCAACTCGCCGGTGCCAAGCACAAAGTGGATCTGCAGATATTCGGCAAATACAATGTTGCCGGACAGATAGGCGATCAGCCCGAACGATGCGGATGCGATCATCACCGGCACAATCGCCAGCCCGTCGAGCCCGTCTGTCAGGTTGACCGCGTTGCCCGCGCCAACAATGACCACCGCGCCAAACACAATAAAAAACAATCCGAGATCAATCACCAGGGTTTTGAAAAACGGGAAGGTCAGCGATGATGAAAACGGTGCATCACCGGCTTTCATGATAACAAATACTGCAATCGCAGCAACGATGAATTCCACAAACAGGCGGGCTTTTCCTGAAAAGCCTTTTTCCGTATTGGAGGAAATCTTCAGATAATCATCGTAAAATCCGATAAGTCCAAATGAAAGTGTGACGCCAAGCACCACCCACACATAGATGTTGCCAAGATTGGCCCACAGAAGGGTCGCAACCACAGCCCCGGTTAATATCATCAAACCGCCCATGGTCGGTGTTCCGGCCTTTTTGAAGTGGGTTTGAGGTCCATCCGAGCGAATCGGTTGCCCCTTGCCCTGCCGCAAACGCAGACCGCGAATAATCATCGGACCGAACAAAAATACCGTCAGCGCGGCGGTAATCAGCGCTCCGCCGGTACGAAAGGTCAGGTATCTGAAAACATTCAATGCCGAAAGCTGTCCACCCAGTTCGGCCAAATAATAGAGCATACGGTCCCCCGGTTTGCTTTTATCAATTATGCTTTGACGCGCCGTTGTTCAAAGCGGGATTTATCTTCGAATTTGGTGACCAATTCCTCAATCAGTCCGGCAAATCCAATTCCTTTGGATGCCTTTGCCATAATCACATCGCCCGGTTTGAGGCTGGAAAACAGAATCGGCATAAGTGTTTTAACATCAGGCACATACGACGCCAGCATGGCTGATGGCAAACGCTTCGAAAGATTGTCCATTTCCGGGCCAACCAAAAACACCTGATCAATACCGGAATTGGCCAGAACACCGGCAAGTTCTGCGTGCAGTTCCCCGGCTTTTTCGCCCAGTTCCAGCATATCCCCCAAAACCGCCAGCCGACGCCCGCGTTTTCCCGGTGTACTTTTTTCGAGCATGGTTATCGCCGCCCGCATCGATGCCGGATTGGCATTGTAACTCTCGTCAATCAGGGTGAATTGCTGATCACCAATGTTGAGCTTATGGCGGCTGCCGCGACCCTTTTCCGGCTGCATGTCGGCCAGCGCCAGCACCGATTTGGTCATGTCCGCCCCGGCAATTTTTGCAACGGCCAGTACCGCCAGCACATTTTGAACGATGTGGCGTCCAGGTACGCTGATTTTTGCAGCAATTTCCTCGCCAAATACACGCGCCATCAAGCACGAACACTGATCATGCAGTTTCACCTTGGTGAGATGAATTTCTGCCTCGGGGCTTTCGCCAAATCCGATAATCCGTTCAATTTTGGCAGTTTTTGCCATGGTTGAAAGCAGATCAAAATAATCATTGTCGCGGTTCAAGATAACCGCGCCGCCTTTCACAACCCCTTCAAAAATTTCGGCCTTGGCGCGGGCAATGTCTTCAACACTGGCAAATGCGCCCAAATGGGCCGCTTCCACGTTGGTGATGACCGCAATATGGGGCTCGACAAACTGAACCAGCGTGGAGATTTCTCCCGCATGGTTCATACCGATTTCGAAGATCCCGAATTCGGTATCTTGCGGCATTCGTGCCAGCGTAATCGGCACACCCCAGTGATTATTAAATGACGCGGTCGAGGCATGGGTTTTGCCCGATGCCGAAAGTACATGGCGCAAAGCCTCCTTGGTGGTGGTTTTGCCAACACTGCCGGTTACCGCAATAATTTTTGCTTTGCTGCGGGCACGGGCAGCACTTCCAAGCATTTCGAGCGCTGCAAGCACATCTTTCACAACCAAAAGCGGGATTGAATAATTACCCAGGGCAGGCAACTTGTTTTCAGCAACCACAGCCAGTCCGGCACCTGCACTTTCAGCCGCTCCGATGAATTTGTGGCCATCATGCACATCACCTTTAATAGCAAAATAGGCATCGCCCGCCTCAAGACTACGGCTATCAATGGAAATACCGCCAATGCTTTGCGGCATATTTCCCAAAGGTCGCGCGTTCATTGCCGATATCATGGCTTCTGTCGACCATAGCGCGCTCAAGATTCGATACTCCCGCCATTTTCACGAAGCGCATCACGCACAACCGTGTGGTCGGAGAATGGCAATGTGTCATCGCCGACAATCTGCCCTTCCTCGTGACCTTTTCCGGCAACCACCAGGCAATCACCTTCCCCGAGTGTGGCAATCGCATGGTGAATGGCCGCAGCCCGATCTCCAATTTCCAGTGCGCCCGGCACTGCGGCCAGAATTTCGCGACGAATATCTGCAGCAATTTCCGTGCGTGGATTATCGTCGGTAACAATCACCCGGTTGGCCAGTCGTTTGGCAATTTCTCCCATCAACGGCCGTTTGCCCTTGTCGCGATCACCGCCACAGCCAAAGGCCACAACCAGCTCTCCGGTGGTATAGGGGCGAAGCGCTTTCAGCACATTTTCAAGCGCATCGGGTTTATGGGCATAATCCACATAGACCGGAGCACCGTTGGCGGTTTTGCCAATCAGTTCCAGCCTGCCCTTGGCACCTTCGAGGTTTTCCAAAGCAGCAAAAACTGCGCTCGCTTCAATGCCTGTGGCAATCGCAAGGCCGGCTGCAACCAGCGCATTGGCCATTTGAAATTCACCCGCCATCGGCAACACAACCCGGTGAATTTCGCCTTCAAACATGATTTCGCCAATCTGGCGATAGCGCTCCTGCTCCACCCGCTTCAAATTGAGGTAATTGCCGCGTCGGCCAACGGTTAAAACTTCCAGTTTGGCCACTTTCGCGGCATTTGAAGCCGCCTGCGTATAGGCATCATTTGCATAGATGATTGCCGGTTGCCCTTTGGGCACCAGATCCCGAAACAATCGCAATTTTGCCGCCAGATAATTCTCAATCGTCGGATGATAGTCCATATGATCACGGCCAAGATTGGTAAACGCACCGGCGGTTAACCGCACGCCATCAAGGCGATGCTGGTCAAGCCCGTGGCTTGAGGCTTCCATTGCCCCGTGGGTAATACCAAGACCCGATAGTTCATTGAGCAATTGGTGCAACGCCACCGGATCAGGGGTGGTCAGCGATGCATAATTGACCAGACCCGGGGCTGTAACACCGGTTGTTCCAATCATTGCTGCCTGGTTGCCGGTCGCCTGCCATATCTGGCGCAAGAACGATGCCACCGAGGTTTTTCCGGCCGTTCCGGTGATCGCTACCATTGTTTCAGGTTGCCCCGGATAGAGCCTGGATGCCATCATCGCCAGTTCGTGACGCGGGTCGTCGGCTCTTATAATGCACGCATCTCCCGCCGGAATGGCAGATGAGCGATCGCTTAAAACCGCAATAGCGCCATTGGCAATCGCATCATTGGCAAAATCAGAACCATCGCTGGTCGAGCCATGAAGTGCCGCAAACACATAACCGGGTTTTATCTGGCGCGAGTCCGCACTCAGCCCCTCAACCGGAATTGTCCGACCGGCATAATCGATTTCGACATCGGTGCTGATGAGTTCATCGAGTGTCATGGAGTTGATTTTGCCTGCCTGTTTTCAATTCACCGTTAGCCTTTATGCGTTCAATATGACGACATTATTGCCGTATCCTGCTCACGAAAATCTGGTTGAATTCCCAAAAATGGCCCTACTCTGGTGATGATGCCTTTGACCATCGGGGCCGCATTCCACCCGGCTGTTGCATAGGTATTGCCTTCTTCGGGTTGCGGTTCATCGACAATCACCAGCACCACATATTGCGGATCATCCACCGGGAACGCTGAAAGAAAAGCGTTAAACCGCTTGTCCTCAACATAACGGCCGTCGACCACTTTTTCAGCCGTGCCGGTTTTGCCACCGACCAGATAACCCTGCACCGCCGCTTTTCGCCCCGATCCTTTCAGCACATTCAAACGAAACAGATAACGCAGCAAATCGCTGGTATCTTTACTCACCACCTGGGTAGCCAGCGCGTCCGCTTCTTCTTTAGTGCGCGGAAACAGTGTCGGTGGAATGAGTTTACCGCCATTCATCAAAGCCGCAGCCGCAACCGCTGTTTGCAAAGGCGTAGTTGAAATACCATGGCCGTATGATGCGGTGACCGACGTGATCTTCTTCCAAACTTTCGGCTGTGAAGGTTTGGCAATTTCCGGCAGTTCGAATTGCGTTAATTTTGACAGCAGGCCCATTCGGGTCAAAAACTCCTGATGTCCTTCAATGCCAACCTTGTCGGCCATTTTTGCCGTGCCGATGTTGGAGGAATAGATGAACACTTCCGGCACCGAGAGAATGCGCCGTTTGCCGTGAAAATCAGTAATGGTCTGACCGGCAATCCTGATTGGTTTTCGGGCATCAAATTTGTCATTGATGGTGACCAATCCGGAATCAAGTGCCATGGCCGTGGTAAAGGTTTTGAATGTCGAGCCCATTTCGAAAACACCGGCTGACATGCGATTGAACCGGTCCGGCTTTGAAGCCTCGGCCGGGGTGTTGGGGTTATAATCCGGCAGCGATACCATGCCGCGAATTTCGCCCGTATCAACCTTTATAACCACAGCCGCAGCGGCAATGGCTTTATATCTTTCAAGCGCTTTTTCAAGTTCATCACGAATGGCAAATTGCACCCGCAGATCAACCGACATTTTGACCGGTTCAAGCTTGCGCTCAACGGCAAATCCGGACTTTTGCAAATCAGCAAGGCCATTGTCATCGAGGTATTTTTCAATGCCCGCAGTTCCCTGATTGTCAATATTGACCAGCCCCAAAATGTGCGAGGCAACAGGCCCTCCTGGGTAAAATCTCCGGTTTTCACTGCGAAAGCCTACTCCGGGAATACCCAGTGCCAAAATATCACTTTGCTGCTTGGGAGTAAGCTCCCGTTTTATCCATACAAACCACGCATCGCTGGAGAGTTTTTTATAGACTTTTTTGAAGTTCAAATCGGGCAATACGGTCGACAGCAACTCAACCGCCTCATCCGGGTCGACAATACGGCGTGGCTCTGCAAACAGCGAGACCATTTTCAGATCCATCGCCAAAACCTGACCATTGCGGTCAAGTATGTTGGGGCGTGAAGCGGATGTCGAACGATCTGCAATCTGCCGGGAAGGCAGTTCAGCCACATCCTTGAAACCAAGCCATACCAGCTTTCCGGCAATGACCGCATAAATCATGCCCATGGCCACCATTACCATGACAATGCGGTTGCCTGCCTGCTGGTTTTCAGCCTTGCGGGCCCCTTCAATGGATATTGAACCAGTCGCCATCGGCGATGCCGTGGCTTTGCTTCGGCTTAATGCTTTTGGAAGTTTTGATAAAATCCTGTTTATCACTGCCCAGGCTCCCTAATTGAACCGGTCACCACCGGATCCACCCCTTCGCCACGCGCCAAATCGCCGATCCGGTCCCCGTTCGGAATCGCAGGCAATCGCAAAGGCGGCAGGTCATCGGGTGTTGTTATCTGATCAATCTTCAATGGCTGTAATTGCAACTCATCGCGAAACACTTCCTCGACATTTTTGAGATAGCCCGGCTGGGTAAGGACCGACCAGTCAGCCTGCAAAAGTCCGACGAGGTCCTTTTCCTTGCTGATCTCCTTCTGCAATTCGACAACTTTTTCCGTTGCCAATTCCGCCTCGTGTTTAATTTGAAAGGTCCAGACCGCTGCGGCGATCATCAACCCGGTCAACACAACATCGCTGGCTTTAATCATGCTGTACCCTTTCTTGAAAACTCGACCACCCCGGAAAAGTCGGGCAGCTTGAA
>JALTNS010000224.1 GCA_027000565.1 Rhizobiaceae bacterium
TCTTGAACATTTTGCCGCCAGTTCAGGCCTTGCCAGAATATCGGTGGTTGTTGCCAGATCGCACTGGGAGTGCCGACAAACCAGCTCTTTGTCTTTGGTGAACGTCACATCACATTCGATACGACCGGCACCCATGCGGGCCGCCGCCTGATACCCTTCCTTGCTGTGTTCAGGAAATTGCAATGGCGCACCTCGATGGGCAATGGAAAACAGCGACCGGGTAAGTTTCAGGTCGGCCGCGCAATTCTGCAGCTTGGATTTGAGCGCGCTGTCGTCCATATCATCCACCAGATAAAACGGTCGTGGCCCGAGTTGGATAGATGATGAGTCAGGCGATGATTGGCCATGAGCCAGAGTTGTGCTTGCGATAATGCCAGTGAATATACATGCCGACAGAGCAAATTTTGTCATTCCAGCCATTTCCTGTTCCTCCCGTTAAAGTCAACCGGGGAATTTGCACTTCCCAGACAACGCCTTTGCAGTTAAACCGAATTTTATGAACCGCACAATGCATCTTGTTGTTACCGACCTTTCTGCCATTCGTGGAGGAGAGGTTATTTTTTCCGGACTTTCCTTCAGGATTAACGAAGGTGAGGCGCTTATCATTACCGGCCATAACGGTTCTGGAAAGTCGACCCTGTTGCGGGTTATTGCCGGATTGCTGACGCCGGCAACCGGCGAAGTTTGTCTTAACGGCAAGCCGGAGGGTGCATCACCTGATTTTGATGACCGAAAGTTTTACGAACATTGTCATTATCTCGGCCACGAAAATGCGATGAAACCGGCGCTCAGTGTCGAAGAAAATCTGAGATTCTGGCGGGCAATGGACGATGAACCGCACCTGGAAATTCCAGAAGCCCTGGAAATGGTCGGACTTCCAGCCCTTGCCCATGTGCCATTCGGCCATTTATCCACCGGGCAAAAACGCCGTATTTCGATTGCCCGCCTGCTGGTTAGCTGGCGACCCGTCTGGTTGCTTGATGAACCCACAGCCGGGCTGGATACCGGTTCCGAGCGGCAATTTGCGGAATTGATGAAAATACATCTTGAAGACGGTGGTATCATTTTGGCTGCGACCCACATTCCGCTTGGCCTGAAAAACACTCAATCACTGGTGATGAACACCGCAACCATGGTGGATGAAACACAATGATTGCCCTGTTTTTGCGGGATGTGCGTCTTTCCTGGCGGGCCGGTGGCGGTGCGCTTACCGGCGTTATGTTTTTTCTGGCCGTTGTTATGGTGGTGCCGTTTGGCGTTGGGCCTGATCTCAATCTTCTGGCCCGCATCGGCCCGGCGATGTTGTGGCTTGGTGCATTGCTGGCCTCGCTTCTCGGACTTGACCGGTTGTTTCAGGCAGACCGCGAGGATGGCTCACTTGATATCTTGTTGATGAACGGCACCCCTATGGCGGCGATTGTTTTCATCAAGTGTGCGGCCCACTGGGTGACTACCGGCCTGCCGCTGGTGATTGCCGCACCACTGTTCGGGTTGTTTATGAACATGCCGCCGCTGGCGATTGCCGCGACCATGGCAACGCTTGTTGCCGGTACACCGGCAATCACCTTTGTCGGGGCGGTCGGTGCAGCCGTGACCGTTGCATTGCCGCGCGGCGGGCTGTTGCTGGCAATTTTGGTTCTGCCGTGGACCATTCCGGTACTGATATTCGGGGTCAGTGCTGCTTATGGTGCGGTGGAAGACCCGGCGCCCTTCACCGAGCCGTTTATTGTGCTTGTGGCAATCAGCCTGTTTTTTGCGGTAATTGGTTCACTTGGCGCCGGTGCGGTGTTGCGGCATTCTGACCATTAGCGGCAATTGACAAACATTTGTTCCGGCCGTTGATTGATTGGACCAAGATGCAAGTCTATATGTTGAGCAATGAGTGACATAACCAGTAAAATTGCAGTACGGCCAAGCCTTGGCGCATTGGCCAATCCAACCCGGTTTTTGAACCTGGTGCGAATTTTGTTACCCTGGCTTTGGGTGGTCACAATTGCTCTTTTCATTGCCGGTTTGTGGCTGAGTTTTGCCGCCCCTGAAGACTATCAGCAAGGTCGCACGGTGCGTATTATGTTTATCCATGTGCCTTCGGTATGGGTTGCCATGTTTGCTTATATGGTGATGGTTTCCAGCGCACTTGGTGTGCTCGTCTGGCGCCACCCGCTGGCCGATGTGGCAGCGCGTGCGGCAGCACCGCTTGGTGCGGCTTTTACTTTTCTCGGGCTTATTACCGGATCAATCTGGGGCAAGCCGATGTGGGGCACCTGGTGGGTGTGGGATGCGCGGCTGACCTCGTTTCTGGTGCTGTTGATTATCTATTTGGGTTTGATTGCTCTTTGGCGGGCGATTGAAGAACCGGCGGCTGCGGCACGCCCGGCGGCTGTGTTTATTCTGATTGGTGCAATCAATGTGCCGATCATCAAGTTTTCGGTTGACTGGTGGAACACCCTGCACCAGCCCGCCAGTGTATTTCGTGCCGACGGGCCAACATTATCACCTGAATTTTTATGGCCACTGATGGTCATGGCGCTGGCCTATTCAATGTTGTTTTTAACCCTGCATCTCATGACCATGCGCAACGAAATATTACGCAGGCGAATCCGCTCGTTGCAGATCACCACCGCCCGGCGGGCAGAACGTGGGCAGGTGGAATAAATGAGCATGTTTGATGACAAGTATTTTGCCTATGTAACCTCGTCTTACGGGATTACCCTTCTGGTGCTTGCCGGAATGGTCCTTTGGGCACGGGCTCAATTCAAGTCAAGAACTGCCAAACTCGATGAAATGGAAAAACTGGGCATCACACGGCGTTCGCAAAAACGCTGACAAAGGAAGAGAAAATGAGTGATCTGACCACAGAAAATAAACCTGGCAGCCGTCGAACGCGCGTTATTCTGGGAATATTGCCACTCTTGCTATTTGCCATTCTGGCGGCGGTCTTTTTCAGGCAATTGACCGGTGGTCAAAGCTCCTCCACGATTCCTTCTGCGTTGCTTGGTAAATCGGTGCCACAATTTGATTTGCCCGCCCTTGATGGACTGAAAGAAAACGGGGTTCAGATACCGGGGATGAAAACCGCCGACTTTGCCGGCAAGGTGACGGTGGTCAATGTGTGGGCATCATGGTGTGTCCCCTGTCGCGCCGAACATCCGATGATTATGGAATTGGGCCAGGATACCCGCTTCCGGGTTTTTGGTATCAACTACAAAGACAAGCCGGAAAACGCCCTGCGGTTTTTAGGGCAGCTGGGCAATCCGTATGATGCAGTTGGTACCGACCAGAAAGGTCGTACTACAATCGACTGGGGTGTTTATGGTATTCCCGAAACCTTCGTGGTCGGCCGTGATGGCAAAATCAGGTATAAATTTGTCGGACCGCTGGGCGGCAAGTCTTTTCAAAAAATGAAAGACGAAATCGAAAAAGCCCTGAAGAGCTAGTGTTCCGAATCTGAAGTTCGTATCATTAACCGGTTCGTCGTTTCGAACTTTGGATTTGAAAGGACACTAGTCAACTATTTGAATCTAGTGTGGTTTACGGATTTGAAGTTCCCTTGCGAAGTTGTTGCACTAATGAAAGGAACTTTAAATCCACCACACTAGTTTCCTTTCGAATCTTAAACTCCAAAGGGCATTCCGGTTAGATTGCATCACGTTGATACGGAAACAATCTGGCCGCCAAGTGCGGCCCGGTGCCTGTGCGCCGCCCCGCAGAGGCCCGTGCGCAGCACGAATGGCCGTGAGCGAAACAAAATGAGAGTGAATCCATTTAATAATGAAACGCCCTGGATTCAGCCTTGGACGAGCAGAAAAACTGTCAGTGCCTGAAATGCCGGTGGCCGGTAAATACCATGGCAATTCCGGCCTCATCGGCAGCGGCAATCACCTCATCATCACGCATTGACCCGCCGGGCTGAATGACCGCTGTTGCGCCAGCCTCAATTGCTGACAGCAACCCGTCGGCAAACGGGAAAAACGCATCCGAAGCGACCACCGAGCCAACCGTCATTGGCGTATCCTGTTCGGCAATTTCGGCGGCATCAACTGCTTTTCTGGCGGCAATTCGAGATGAATCCACCCGGCTCATTTGCCCCGCCCCGATGCCCACGGTTGCGCCGTCGCGCACATAGATGATGGCGTTTGATTTGACATATTTGGCCACCTTGAAGGCGATCTTCAAATCTTCCAGTTCCTTGTCAGTAGGTGCGCGTTTGGTGACGGTTTTCAGGTCCATGTCCTCAACAACCGCATTGTCGCGGCCCTGCACCAGCAACCCGCCGGACACGGTTTTGGCATAAAGGCCGGAAGCTCTTGGGTCCGGCATGCCGCCGGTGACCAGAAGCCGCATGTTTTTGCGCGATGAAATCATCGCACTTGCAACCGAATCGGCATCCGGTGCGATAATGACCTCGGTAAACACCTTGACAATCTCGGCGGAGGTTTCCTCGTTCAAAGGCCGGTTAAGTGCAACAATGCCGCCAAAGGCTGAAACCGGATCGCAGGCCAGCGCTTTGATATAGGCTTCTTTGAGGTTCTCGCCGACCGCCACACCGCAGGGATTGCCGTGTTTGATGATCGCCACAGCCGCAACCTTTTCTGAATCAAATTCCGCTACCATTTCAAAGGCGGCATCGGTATCATTGATATTATTATAGGAAAGTTTTTTGCCCTGAATTTGCTGCGCGGTTGCCACCCCAAAACGGCTATCGCCGGTTTTATAAAATGCAGCTGTCTGGTGCGGATTTTCTCCGTAACGCATGATTTCGGCGAGCTTTCCTCCGATGGTCCGGTAACCTGGTGTTGCAATATCGAGACTGTCGGCAAACCAGTTGGAAATGGCAGTGTCATAGGCGGCCACCCGGGCAAAAGCCGATTGGGCCAGCATCTGCCGCATAGTATAGGGCAAAGCGCCATCGTTATTGTTCAATGCCTCGGTAACATCACCATAGGAATACGGATCGGTGATGATGGCCACGTAAGCATGGTTTTTGGC
>JALTNS010000225.1:0-5924 GCA_027000565.1 Rhizobiaceae bacterium
GCTAGGTTCTTGCCAACTTCCAGCGACATCCGGCGAACCGCATTTATCGAAAAATTTACATCCAGATGAGCCTCGCCAAGATCTGTGCTTCCAAGCTCGGCCCGCCAGAACGCACCCAGAAATTCCATGCTGCGAATTGTCACTTCCACCATGTTTTCTGATCGTTTGGAGTTCTTGCCTTCCCCCACATGGGGCACAATATCTTCCGGTCGGATGGTGACCACAACGATTGTTCCAACTTCGAAATTGTGGGCCTCGCAGGCAAAGGTCAGTGATCCGACTTTGACCGAATTTGGCGATACAATTTCGCCCTCAACCTGATTCATTTCACCGATAAAATCAGCAACAAACAGGGTATCAGGATCCCGGTAAATTTCAGTCGGTGTCCCGACCTGTTCAATTACGCCATGATTCATCACCACAATCCGGTCTGCCATCGACAGCCCTTCTTCCTGATCGTGGGTCACCATCACCGTTGTAACCCCAAGTTTTCTCTGTAGTTCCTTGATTTCGTGTCGCAAATGGACCCGAACCTTGGCGTCCAGCGCCGACAGCGGTTCATCCAGCAAAAGTAAGCCCGGTTCTGTGGCGATGGCGCGAGCCAGGGCAATGCGCTGCTGCTGACCGCCGGACAACTGAGCTGGATATTTATTGCCCTGATCGGGCAGACCAACAAGTTCCAGCAATTCCGCAACACGGGCCTTGACCGCACCTTTTGCCATGCCGGTATTTTCCAGCCCATAGGCAATATTGCGCTCAATCGAAAGATTTGGAAACAGCGCATAGGACTGGAACACAATGCCAAAATCCCGCTCTGCCGGCGGCAGATTGGAGATGTCCTTACCTGCCTGCTCGACATAACCGCTGGTTTGCAAATCAAGACCGGCAATTGCCCGAAGCAAAGTAGTTTTACCGCAACCGGAAGGCCCGAGAAAACAAACAAATTCACCTTCATATATTTCCAGTGAAATTTCTTTAAGTGCCAGAAAACTGCCAAATGCTTTCCACAAATTGTCAATTATCAGAAATGCTTTTTGGGTGTTTCCCTCAATCATCGACAAAAATGCCTCCCCTTTTGTCGCCAAAACAGACAGATACCGGCGCACGCACCGATTCTCTCGATCAATCATAAAGGGCGCTGCAAATTTGCAGCGCCCTGAATGCGGTCGATCTATTTTGGATCAGACTTGGAATCGTAGCGTTTCTGCCACTCTTTCAAAATTGCCGCGCGATTGTTTGCAGCAAACTCGAAATCATTGTCGATCATCTTTTCCGTCAGATTGGCCGGGAAAAACTTGACCGGTTTGGCAACACCTGGATAGGCCACGACCGCATAACCTGTGTTATACATTTCGTTGGCTTTTTTGGTGATGGTCCAGTCAACCAGTTTTTGGGCTGCTTCCAGCTCATCAGTGCCGGCAATGATAGCGGTTGCTTCCATGTCCCAGCCAACACCTTCCTCAGGTACGATAATGTCAATCGGCGCACCGGCTGCTTTTGATTTTGCACCACGGAATGCGAATGAAATACCAATTGGAATTTCACCGGCAGCAGCAAGTTTACAGGGTTTTGAGCCGGAATGGGTGTAACGGGCAATATTTTCATGCAATCCGTCCATATATTCCCAGCCACCTTTTTCGCCGAATATCTGTAACCACGATGATACATCGAGGAAACCGGTACCTGAAGAGTTCGGATTTGGCATGATCAACTGGCCTTTATACTGCGGCTGCAGAAGATCTTTCCAGGTTTTTGGCGGGGTCAGACCAGCTTTCTTGGCTTCAACGGTGTTGTAACAAACCGAAGCTACCCACGCATCCATACCGGTCCAGGTTGGCGGCGAACTTTTATCGACGAATTTTTTGTCGAGCTTCTCAACACCTTTGGGCGCATAGGGTTCCAGCATGCCTTCCGATTTCATCAACAAAAGCGAAGTGGCGGCAAGGCCCCACACCACATCAGCCTGCGGATTGTCTTTTTCTGCCAAAAGTTTGGCGGTAACAATACCGGTTGAATCCCGAACCCAGTTAATTTTGATATCCGGGTAATCCTTATTGAATTCAGCCGCATAACGCTTCAGGTCTTCCGCCTCAACTGCGGTGTAAACCGTCAACTCGGCTGCAAGCACGGTTGAAGTCAGCAACATCGTCGTTGCAGCCCCCAACACCAGTTTTCTAATCAGTGACATCAATTATTTCTCCCTTAATTGATCAGGTCGTTATTTTTGCAGGACAACGCGGAATATCCGTTTGGTTTTATTATGATTGTCCCGTGTTAGCAGCGTATGCTGCCACCGGATAAAGTCAATAAATTTGTGCCTTTAAGCCGATTATTGGCCCTGATGTGCAAAATCAGCTGTAAAGCGCCAGCACAATTACTCCGGTGGCAACGATGCACGCAGATATCACCCGGATTACCCACGGCCTCTCACCGAACCAGATTACCCCGATCATTGCAGCAATAATTACACTCGATTCCCGAATGGCCGACACCGCGCCCAGACTGGCAAGGCTTTTGGCATAAATTGCCATGCCATAAGCGACAGAGGAAACCACGCCTCCCAAAATACCGGTCAAATAAACCTTCCATGTTGCGGCTTGCAATGCATCACGGCGAATATAGAAGATATAGAAACTCGAAACTGATTCGAGCACAAACAACCAGCCGATATAGCCAAACGGACTTTGCGAAACACGAACACCCAGGCCGTCAATCACCGTATAACTGGCAATTGTCAGCCCGGTAACAATTGCAGCCGCGACCGCTTTGCCATTCATCATCCCATTGCGCCGGTTGAAAACCAACATGGCGATACCAAATGACACCATCAAAATACCGGCCCAGGCGGCGATCGGCAACACTTCGTCAGCTATAACCCAGGCGGACAGTGCCACCACTGGCGGAGAAATCCCCCGTGCAATCGGATAGACCTGACTCAGATCACCAAACCGGTAGGACAACAATAAAAATGCATAATACAAAAAATGCACGATGGTCGAGGCAATCAGATAGGGCCAGCTTTCTACCGCCGGAGGTATGAACAAAATTACCAGCGTCAGACCAAATATTGTGTGTCCAAGGTTGACCAGCCCCATCACGAGCGTGCGGTCTTCAGCCCCTTTGACCAGCGCATTCCAGAATGCATGCAAAAACGCTGCTGACAAAACCAGGGTGAGGACGAATTCAGGCTGTGAGCCCATGTGAATTTATTCCGTTTGAAAAGAAAGCAGATGGTCGAAAGTTCAGACCGCCTGAATATTAACCAGGGACTTTGGTTCAAATAACCAGTGCAAATGATGACACCTGCCAACCACAATCTGCATCCTTTGAAATTAGGAAAGGCAAGTTCTAACAGTCGGCACTCTATTTTAGCTCGGCCAGGGCAGCGAATAGGTTTTAACATTGGTGAAAAATTTCATCGCCTCGAGCACACCTTCCTTAACCGCATTGCCGCTGTCCTTGATACCGCCAAATGGTGACATCTCAATACGATAGCCCGGTTGCTCCCAGATATTGCAGGTGCCCACATCAAGCCCGTTGATAAAGGCAATAGCGCGGTTGAGATCATTGGTGCAAACACCGGATGAAAGGCCAAAGGGCGTGCTGTTGGATATATCCATTACTGCCGCATCGTCGTCCGGCACCCGCACTATCGGCACGATTGGGCCAAAGGTTTCCTCCATTACCAGTTCACTTTCATGCGGCACCCGGTCGACGACGATGGGTGGCAGCAAAGCGCCCTTGCGCGGTGGATGATAGAGAATTTCAGCCCCCTGTTTTTCGGCTTCCAGAACCCGGTTTTCAAATATTTCTGCCGCTTGCGCATGCACTACACAGCCCAATTGGGTTTCCGGATCCATCGGATCGCCAAAACGGATCGCCCTGGCCTTTTCCAGCACCAGCGGCACAAATTTATCCGCAACACTTTCCTGAACCAGAATGCGTTTCACCGCCGTACAGCGTTGACCCGAATTTCCCGTGGCACCGGCAACCGCGATTGCTGCCGCCCGTTCCAGATCGTCATCTCCAAGGTCGTTCAATATGATCAACGGATCATTGCCGCCCAGTTCAAGCGCCGTTCGTTTGTATCCGGATTTTGTCGCAATCATCTTGCCCACAGGCACCCCGCCGGTAAACGTAATGATATCAATGTGTTCATTGGTAATCATCTCATCACCAATATCGCCGGGAAGCCCGGTAACGATCTGGAACATTTCCGGCGGCAATCCGGCCTCATAAAGTATATCCGCCAGCGCAATTGCGGTCAGCGGGGTAAGTTCAGTCGGCTTGCAGACCATGCAATTGTTGGTGGCAATAGATGGCGCGATCTTGTGCGCAACCATGTTCAGCGGGTGGTTAAACGGGGTGATTGCCGAAATCGTCTTGACCGGTTCGCGCATGGTATATATCCGCCGCGCTTTGCCGTGCGGTGTCAAATCGCAGGAGAATATCTGCCCGTCATCAAGAATGGCCAGTTGGCCGGCCAAAGTGAAAACATCATAGGCGCGGCCTGTTTCATAAAGCGCATGTTGCTGACAGATGCCCAGTTCCAGCGTCAGCCAGTATGCCAGTTCCTCGCGCTTTTTCTGGATAAGCTCTGCCGTTTTGAACAATATCTGCTGGCGTTCATAACGGGTCAGTTTAGATTTGTATTCAGCGGCAATCTTGAAAGCCTCACGCGCATGTTCGGCCTTGCCCGCAGGCACTGTGCCAATCACCTCATCCGTATAGGGATAGCGCACCTCGATCACATTATCGGTTAATACCTTTTTGCCACCAATGCGCATGGCTTCATGCTTGATTTCAATTTTTCCAGCCATGTATTTTTCCTTTTATTGGCTCGTAAATATTCAGAACCTACAGCGCGGCAGCTCGTGTGGCATAATAAAACGCGTCAAAATTGCGCAATACCGGCCTTTCCGGCAAATCAAGCACCCGGTTGACAATGAATGGCACCACCTGCTCGGTCAATCCTCCATGGCTGCGCAGGGGTTCATTCAGTGCCGCCAGATCGTGACGATGTTCCGATGTGCCAATACAGGTGTTCTCACCTGAAACCAGAACGATGTCACCGATGCGATCCTGCGGCAGTTCAAACTGTTCAACCGCCTCGGCTCTGGTCAACACATGGGTAATGCCATCGGTGGTTTGCAAACGCGCAATAATGTTGGCCTGATCAGCCCCCTTTGGCAAATAGGCTGTTGCAAAAGAGCCAAGCGCCCCGTGATGCACCACATATGGATCGGTGATAGGCAGGATAAGTCGAGCCGCCGCCTCACCCAGCCATTCATCAAGTAAATCCTGCACATAGACCACGGCCGGACGGCCATCGGCAAGGTGTTTGGGTTTCATTCCGTGATCGGCTGTAATCACAATGGCAGCGCCCAATGCATCCAGCTCGCCAAGATAGCGGTCGAACATCTGATAAAACGCTTTCGCCTCACCATCATCGGGAGCATATTTGTGCTGCACATAGTCGGTGGTGGTCAAATACAGAACATCCGGGTTCCATTCGCGCAGCAGTTTTACCCCGGCGGCAAAAACAAACTCCGACAGTTCCGCCGAATAGACATCCGGTTGCGCCATATCAAGCCACTTGCTGGCCGCGTCCTGTCCATGTTCGGCAACGGTTGTTGTGTCGGATTTTTCAGCCGAAAAGCAACGCGCCCGATCTTCGTCAAACTTCAAACCGGCTCCCAACAACGCGCGCAATTTGTCCTTTGCCGTAACGATGCCAACCCTGGCTCCGGCATCATAAAATTTCTGAAACAGGGTCGGCGCGCGCAGAAAGCGCACATCGTTCATCATCACTTCTTCGCCGGTTTCGGGTTCAAAGAGATAATTGCCGCAAATACCGTGCACCACTGGCGGGCGTCCGGTGGCAATCGACAGATTGTTCGGATTGGTAAAGGAAGGAATTACCG
>JALTNS010000225.1:5934-17473 GCA_027000565.1 Rhizobiaceae bacterium
TCGGTTCCGGTTTCCCGCATCCGCTTGAGCGTCGGCATCAGCCCTTCTGCAATGGCCACATCCAGATATTCAGGTTCGCAACCATCAAGACAAATCGCAACCGCCGCCA
Source organism: Rhizobiaceae bacterium (assembly GCA_027000565.1). Classification (GTDB taxonomy): domain Bacteria; phylum Pseudomonadota; class Alphaproteobacteria; order Rhizobiales; family Rhizobiaceae; genus SZUA-100. Next base: position 6,044 of record JALTNS010000225.1, read on the forward strand.
CCTTCGGCGCGGGATAATCGCGTTCATTCGCCGTTACAGGGTTTTGCAGTGTCATGGAATATCCTTCATCATTCATGCGGCCAAAATGGCCCGTTCATTTAAGGCTTTTTGAGGTGGGGCGGCATTCTTTACATCCATTTCCACAAGGCATTCACCGGCGGCACGAACTACATTTTGCATGACATTGCCGTCCATATGGCCGATGCAGCCAATGCGGAAGCTGTCAACAATTGTCAACTTGCCGGGATAGATGATGAAACCTTTATGCTTCATCAATTCGTAGAACTTTTGAAAACTGAAATTTGGGTCAGCCGGATTAAAAAACGTTACGATGATTGGCGACAACCAGCGGTCTTTCAACAAAGTTTCAAATCCGAGATCACGCATTCCTTCAACCAACACATCGCGGTTTTTCGCATATCGCTCGCCGCGGGCTGTAACTCCGCCTTCTTCACGGTGCAACCTCAAAGCCTGCATAAAAGCCGCAATCACATGGGTTGGCGGGGTAAATCGCCATTGGCCGGTTTTATTCATGTTTGCCCATTGGGCATGGACATCAAGACTGATTGAATGACTTCGCCCTTTGGCGACCGCAAGTTCTGAAGTTTTTGCAATCACAAACCCGAACCCCGGCACACCTTCAATGCACTTATTCGCCGATGATACCAGTGCCTCAAAACGCGGTTTGCCCGCTTCCAGCGGCAAGGCACCAAATGCACTCATGGAATCAATCAGCAATTTTCCGCCATTGGCGTAAACCGCATCAGATATTTCCTCAATCGGGTTCAATATTCCCGAACTGGTTTCGCAATGCACTGCAACCACATGAGAAATTGCAGGGTCCATTTGCATGGCTTTGGCTACTTCATCGCCGCGTGGTGGCAGATAATCTCCCTTATCAATAATAACATGATCGCGGCCAAGATATTTCAGGGTTTCAGCAATGCGTTGACCGTAAGCACCATTGATCAGCACAAGTGTTTTGCTGTCGCGCGGCAGAAGCGACCCCAACATTGCCTCAACCACAAAGGTGCCACTACCCTGCACCGGAACACAGTCATACTCAGAATTACTATCAACAATCATGTCGAGCAACTGACTGCGCAACTTGGCTGTCATGGCGCGAAAATCTCCGTCCCATGACCCCCAGTCGCGCATCATCGCCTGCTTGGTTTCGATTGCCGTGGTCAAAGGGCCAGGCGTTAAAAGATAAGGTTCACCCATTTCAGGACGTTCAAACGATGCCATGGTGAAACCTGTTTCGCCAATTTCATATTTTACCGAGAATCGGAACAAGGCCGACAATTTGGAATAGCGTAAATCGCCCTGCTTCATATGTAAAATCGATATTCACTATGTTAGTATCGGTTTTCCTTATGCCACTTCACACCAACCTGCGAGGCTCCTATGCGATATGTTCAATTGCGCGCATTCCACAATGTCGCCGTTCATGGCGGATTTTCCAAAGCCGCCGAAGCATTGTCGCTTTCGCAGCCGGCAATTTCCGATCAGGTATCAAAGCTTGAAGACGAATATGATGTGCTGTTGTTTGACCGCCACAAACGCCAGATAAAACTGACAAATTTTGGTGAAAAACTTCTGGAAATCACCCGCAGGCTTTTTGATGTTGAACGCCAGGCGTCTGAATTGTTGACCGAATCGCGCTCCCTGCGATCCGGCACCTTGCGCATTGTTGCCGATACGCCGAGGCACCTGCTCCACATATTGGGACCATTTCGGGAAAAGTATCCAGGAATCCTGATCTCGCTTCGATCAGCCAATTCAAAGGAGGTGGTCACACAATTATTTGCCTATGAAGCCGACATCGGCGTGTTGGGTGAAGTGCCATCAAACCGGGAATTTTCCGCCGTTAAACTTGGCTCCACCCCACTGCTTGCATTTGCCGCAAAAGATTTTTCCTTGCCGATAAACAACCCGCTTTCGATTGAGGACCTTGCCTCGCTGCCTCTGGTTCTGCGCGAAAAAAGCTCAAAAACCCGTCGCATACTCGAACAAATGGCCCGTGAACGCGGAATATCCCTTTTCCCGACAATAGAAGCGGAAGGTCGCGAAGCAGTCCATGAAATTGTCGCATCCGGCGCCGGTGTCGGCATTGTTTCAAAGGCTGAATTCGGATTTGATACCCGACTGGTCGAGGTTGCTCTCAGCGACGCCCCGGTATTCATGGACGAAGCACTGATTTGTTTAACTGAACGCAAAAATGGCAAATTGGTCAAGGCTTTCATGGCGATGGCTGAAACATTTCAGATAGATTAACCTTATTAGAGGATGATCGCAGCCGATGTGTCTGATGAAATGCCGGAGCTTTAGCGCAGCACTCTGTTCTACCCGTTGGCAAATCCATCATTCCGGCACAATTTATCTACAAATTGTGCTATTATGCAGGGCGAGGCAATATTTATGGCGGCAAAATCGTGAATCCATTTGCGGCGAGAATTGGAATTGACAAAAAGTCTATTGCGCAGGCCGCCTGCACCGCGACACTTGCTTTTGTGCTTTCGTCTGTATTTATGCCTGGCGTTGCTGAAACCCAGACACGAACCTGCATTCGTCTCGAGCGGCAGCTGGCTTCGCTGTCGAAAGTAAAAAAGTCGGTAAATCCCCTGCGCTTGTTGAAGTTTAATACGGCGATAAAACGCCAGAAAGACCAGATTAAACGGACCAAAAGGCAATTGCGCCGCAACAGCTGTTCCGGTGGAATATTTGGCACCGCGAGACGCGGTTCCTCCTGCCGGACGCTGAACCGCAGTCTTAAAAAGATGGAAACCAATCTGGCAAAACTGCGCGCCCAGCGAAACAAATACAAGGGCCGTGCTTCTTCCAGCCGTGAACGCCGGAGAATTCAGCGAGCGATTGCGGCAAACCGTTGCAATGAACCGCGCCGCCCGGTGATTGCAAACAACCGCCGGGGTGTAATCATCGAACGACGCGGTGATCGCCGCAGCATCATTGATCAGATTTATGGCCGCAACCCTTATGAGCGCGAGCCCTATTCCCGTGAACGCCGCCGGGGGTATGATGAGTATGATCCCTATAATCGACAGCGCCGCCGCGGCTTTCCGCCTTATGATGAATATGGCAACGAACCGGAATATGGTACCCGCTATCGCCGTGCAGGTACCTATCGCACCATGTGCGTTCGTGCCTGTGACGGATATTATTTTCCGATCAGTTTCTCAACCACACCGAGCAATTTTGACCGTGATATTCAGGCTTGTCTGGCCAAAAGCCCTGGTGTTGATGTCGAACTATACTATTTCTCGACCAATCAGGAACCGGAGGACATGATCTCGGTAGCCTCAGATGAACCCTACAGGTCGCTGCCCACAGCATTTAACTATCGCACTGTTGCAACACCCAACTGCGGCCGCAATTCCAGACAGGCCGGCATCACAACAATTGCTGGCGATGAATATTCGTCAACCGACACAGCTGCCGAAAGCAGCATCATTGCCACTCCGACCTCCAGGATTGATCCAGGCGAAGACCCCGAAACACTGGCTAATGCCCGCGGATTTTTTGTGCCAAAACCGCTGACGATCAAAAAGGACGCGGCGAAGTCAAAAAAGCGTAAGGTCAGGGTAGTCGGCGAAGCGTTCTTTCCAACCCAATAACTGGCAACAGGGCCGCCAGTTCCGGGCCGTGATCCAAACCGGTGAGCGCCAGCCGCAATGGCATAAAAAGCTCCCGTCCCTTGCGTCCGGTTTTTTCACGAATTGCCCCGGTCCACGCCTTCCAGCTTTGCTGATCAAACGGTTCCGCCGGCAAAGATGTGCGCACCGCCTGCCAAAATGGGTCGTCAGGATTTTCTACAACCGGCGTAAATTCACCCTCAACGATGGCAAACCAATCCTTGGCATCTGAAATCTTTTGCAGATTTCCGCGAATTGCCAGCCAAAAATCCTCACCACCATCCGCCTCGATTTGTTCAAGGCGGTGCTTTACCTTATCGTATTCAAGTCCATGGACCAGTTTGGCGCTTAGTGCTCGCAATTCTACCGGATCAAACCGGGCGGCCGACTTGGTGACCGACGTAATATCAAACTGTGAAATCAGCCGGTCCATCTCCGAACAGGGTTCAACCGCTTTCGATGTGCCGATCATCGATGCCAGGGTTGCAACCGCCATGGGCTCAATTCCGTCATCGCGCAAACTGGCAATCGACAGCGAACCAAGGCGTTTGGAAAATCCCTCACCATCAGCAGAAATCAGCAAATTGTGATGGCCAAACACCGGAGCCTTTTGACCAAGTGCTTCAAACACCGCAATTTGTGCACCCGTATTGGTGACATGGTCATCGCCGCGAATAATGTGGCTGACACCCATATCAATATCATCAACCACCGATGGAAGGGTATATAAATAGGTGCCGTCCTCGCGCACCAATACCGGGTCTGACAGGGAAGCAAGATCAACAATCTGGTGACCGCGAACCAGGTCGTCCCAGGCAATTTCGGTGCGGGTCGGGACAAAAGGACTGTCAACAAAATTGGGGAGCAAAAACCGCCAATGCGGTTTACGGCCCTCTGCTTCAAACTTTGAGCGATCTTCATCGGACAGTTTTAGCCCAGCCCGGTCATAAACCGGCGGCAACCCGCGTGCCATCAACCGCTTGCGTTTACGGTCAATCTCGTCAGAAGTCTCGTAACAGGCATACAATACACCGGCAGTTTTAAGCTGCTCCGCAGCGGCATCATAGGCAGGAATACGCGCCGACTGCCTCTCAACCAAATCCGGTTTTATGCCCAGCCAGTCAAGATCGCGGGCGATATTCTCCGCATATTCCGTACGCGATCGTGCCTTGTCGGTGTCGTCAAACCGCAGAATGAAAGTACCATTGTTCTTTTTGGCATAAAGCCAGTTGAACAGCGCCGGGCGGGCGTTGCCGATATGGATATTGCCGGTGGGCGAAGGTGCAAAACGCACTATGGGATTATTGAATTTTGTCATGCCAGCGCAATAGCCCCGGCAGGGGATAAATGCAACCGTCAGCAGCTGCACTAGACACCGCCAACAGCCATATTACGTCGTTTGTACCGGCTCGCGCAAACCGCCATGAGCAATGATACAATGAAACAATAGGTGGCAAATCCGATAAACTGGCTCGACAATGGAATACCAAGATCAATCAACCAACCCACCGCACCCGGCCCTAATGCGGAAAATAACACCATCAATGCGGTCACCAGCGAGCGGATGGAACCGAGATGAAGCGTACCATAAACCTCCGGCCAAAGTGATCCATATAACAAGGTCAATATGCCGGTGCTTATGCCCATCAGGGTCATAAACAAAAACAGCGCAATCGGTGTTTTCACCAACGCCAAAATCAATACCCCGACACCCATGGAGATTAGAAAGTAAGGTAACAGTGACAAAGCGCTGGACCGGTCCACGACAATTCCGGAGATGATGCTCGAAACAACGGAAACGATTGTCAGCCACAGAAATGTCCACGCGAAAAGTTCAATTGACCAGTCGCGCGACGACAGCAGGTAGTCTTGATGAAAGAAAATCGCCGTTCCAATAAACGGTGGTGCCAAGAGGCCGAGATTTGTTACCCAGAACAACGGGTCTCTGATCAGCTCTGAACGGGTCCACTGACGTATTTTTATCGGACTTTTGCTGACGACTTCGCCCTGCGGTTCCCGCTCGACCCACATCAATGCGACAATGATCGGCAGGGTTACAACCAACATGAATATTCCGGCTGAAAACCAGGTATTACGCCAGCCCATCAAGGCCACCAGCGTTACAAACGTGACCGGAAACATCGCCTGCCCCAGGGTGAAACCCAAGGATGCAATTGAAACAGACTTGCCGCGATTTTCAGCATACCAGCGGCCCATGGCCGTGATCGCGATGTGGGTCATCATTCCCTGACCGAACAGGCGCAGGCCAAACAATGCCAGAACCAGCCACAATATCGACTGCGACCTGGCCAGTGCAATAGATGCCAGCGCCAGACCAATCATTGTGATAATAACCACACGCGATACGGTGAGTTTGTCCACAATCTGCCCGACAAAGGGAAATATAATTGCGCTTGCCAATGTGGCGATCATATAGATGCTGCCATATTCACCCGATGTCAGGTCAAATGCCTCACGTATATAGCCGGTAGAAAGGGCAATATAAAATGTCTGGCCAAAGCTCGAAAACATGGTGAGCAGAAACCCGCCCAGCAGCCAGCGCAGATTGGATCTAATAAAACCGAAATAGGACATGGAATGCGCAATGGGCGTGGGAGAAATCGTAAACTCTGGTTCGAGCCGCCTGCAACGCTATGCCCATTCAGCCAATTGCGCAATTGCAAATCGGACAGATTGTTGTGGCTGTGATGAGCTGTAAAAACCAGGCAAAAAAAATCCCGGGCATACGCATATACGTAAACACCCGGGAAAAGGTATAAGTCAGGGGAGAAAAGCTGACTTAGAGTTCTGAAACTCAAGTCTAGGTATATATGATTATTTGAATATTAGCAAGTCATAATTTTCATTTTTCTAATATTCCAATTTCTCTGTAACTTGTTGTTTTTAATATTATTTTATGGACCGTAGATTTCAGAGGGCCAAAATAATCTACAAAGGAGGAATCTGAGGCATAAATAACACGGCAATTTGGTCGAAATTGAAGGCATGAACACAGCGATTCTTTGTGGTGGCAACATTTCCCGGCACCAGAAGGAGTATTAATTTATCCGACAAGCAGATTGTCAGGTCTTGCCGATGCAATTGCGGACATATTTGACAAACTCCCCGGCCCAGGGGTTTGTTGCCGAATTTCGCAAATGACAGAACCCGGCAAGCAGATTGCCCGAAACAATACCGTCCGAACTGCCATTGATGCCGTGGCCCCGGGCCACATCAAATGCATATCGGGTATTTTTCGACAGTCCCTCAATGCGGGCAAAATGAAATTCATGGGCAGGCATTAAGGGTGATGCCTGCTCTTCGGCCCTGGCAGACCATGGATGGAATGGTGTGCGCTGTAATTTGGCATAACCGCGCCCCTGCGGACGTTCACACATAATGGCATGGCCATCAATTGCGCCGACCATTTCTCGTCTTTCTCCTTGCCAGGTCAGGCTCTCGCACAGATACATCAAGCCGCCACATTCCGCATAGGCTGGCATGCCAGATTGCAGCTTTTGTTTGATATCTGCCCGCAGAGATAGATTATCCTCAAGTGCCTTCATGTGGGTTTCGGGAAACCCGCCGCCGATAAACAATCCGTCCGTTTCCGGCAATCTCGCATCATGCAGGGCATCGAAAAATACCAGTTCCGCCCCTGCTCGCTCCAGAGCTTCAAGATCATCGGGATAATAGTAGGTGAAAGCATTGTCCCGCGCGATGCAAATTTTCACATCAGACCGGGCTACAGAAACATCCGCGATACGATCTGTTTCCGGTACCGGCGCTTCAGCAGCAATTTCAAGCAAGCGGTCAATATCGACACCATTGGCAACGGTTTCATAAAGCCTTGAAAGACGCGCTTCCAGCTGTGCCACCTCCACCGGCGTGGTCAAGCCAAGATGCCGCTCACTAATGGCAATTTTATCATCACGACCAAGCGCACCCAAAACCGGAATGTCCGTATAGTGTTCAACCGCTGCCCGCAGTTTTCCTTCGTGACGCGGCCCTCCGACCTTGTTCAAAATAACCCCAGAAATGGCAATATCCGGGTCAAATACCTGATACCCCCGCAACAATGGAGCGATACCGCGGGTGGTCCCGGTTGTATCAATCACCAGAATAACCGGTGATTTCAGCAGCTTTGCAAGGGCCGCATTGGAATCGCTGCCCATCAGATCTACACCGTCGAACAACCCCTTGTTGCTTTCAACCAGACCAAGATCGGCACCAGCAATCCGGTTGGTAAACAAACCGGCAATTTCCGCATTGCCCATGGTGTTGAAATCGAGATTATAGCAAGGCTTTTCTGCCGCCCGCGATAACCACATCGGATCAATATAGTCAGGGCCTTTTTTGAATGGTTGGACTGATATGCCGCGCCGGGTCAACGCTCCTGCCAGACCAACCGTCAGGGTTGTTTTACCTGACGATTTATGCGCGGCGGCAACAAATAGATGTGGCATCGATATCAGGCAGCCACGGGCAACTGGTTCTTGTCCCGATCAGCCCACATTGTTTCGGCTAGCGCCTGGGCCGCGTCCATCGTTTCAGCCTGTCCCATAAGCTTCAACGCAATCGCCAGAGTGCCGGTGATCGATGCCTCGGCATAAATGCTCTGTTTTTCGCCCCGCCACACAGCCGCCAGATCAGCAATATCCATATCCTGATCCGCATCCACATGGCCGCTTTCCAAAAGGCGTGGCCAGAATTCAACTTCCGGTTCACCCTCACTGCCATGGGTGGTCCACACTTCACATGGCTTGTTCGGACGGCGCTCAATCTCGCCCCCCTCGCCGCGAAATACAGCTGCAGCCGGCTGATTCATCAATTGTGCAGCTCCCGCATGGGTGTCCATGAATCCACGGTGAAATATCCCCTGCATCATTGCCGGTGCGTTGAACGGATTTATCATCCGTGAAAACGAATGCACCGGAGAACGAAGACCAAAGACCGGGCGCAAATCAATCAAATCCTTGAGCCTCGGCACAATGTTCTCAAGCGGCACATAGGCAAAATTGCTCTTTACAATATGACTGGCGGCTTCATCCAGACTGTGGGCAATTGGAAAGCCCAATGCTTCCAGACATTCGCGTGTATAAACCCGACCCGGTGTGTGGCCTTCCGTTCCGTGCATAAACACCTTGAACCCGTTTCGGGCAAGAATGAGCGCCGACAACAAAAACCACGGTAATTGCCGCCGTTTACCGGCATATGACGACCAGTCAATGTCGACCGCAGGAATACTTTCAGGCTGCTTCATCGCGGTGCGGGCACCAAGCGCAAAACCTGCCAGTTCTTCGGGCACTTCTTCCTTCAGCCGCAAAAGCATCAAAAAGGCACCAATTTGCTCCGGCAATGCTTCACCGCGCAAGATCATGCCCATTGCTTCTTCCGCTTCGGCAAATGTAAAGGAGCGGGTGCTGGTTTTGCCACGCGCCAGAATGGCGACAAATTTCGAAAACGGGTGGGCATCTTGCATGGTTTTTACCTTCCACGGTCAACACAAAAACAAATCCACAGGCCCCGGTAAAAAAGCCCGGGCCTGCAACAATGATAAACGCATTTTCATATCGTTCAATCGATATTGTTCAAGCGCGCAAGGTTGGCACCATTTGCGGGAACTGGCCCCGGAAAGGTTAACCCGCCTTGTTCTCCTCGTGATGCGGATCCACCGCACTGTCAGCAAGGGTCAGCGGAACAATCTTCAATATTTTCATACCGAATATCGTTATCGCCAGCGCAATTGCAACACCAGCCAGTCCAAGAACCAGTTCTGGAAAGCTTGGCACATATTGTCCAAAGGCCCCGTCATAAAATGTGCTCTGCACTTCGTAGCCGGGGAACAACATCAACGGAAACGCCTGCCCGCCAACTACAATCACATAAATCTGCGACAGGCCACCGAGAACGATCAGCAACGCCGCCAAAATAATTGCCGGACGTTTTTTACCCATGGTCGGGTGATATAAAAGACCAATGGGAACAAGGCTGCCAATCAGAATATGGCCGACCCAGAACAGGAAGGTATAGATACCGCCATCCACGAGTATGAAACGCTCATAGGAATGATGTTCGGTTGCATAAAGGCTGGTCAAATGTTGAACCAGAACAAAATACAAAACCACAATGGCAAACAGTGCCAGCAGTTTACCCAGCCTGGCAAGCAGCGCACCACCAAACGGGCGACCCGTAACTTTGCTGACAATCATTGCCACCAGAATAAATATCGCCAGCCCAAATGATAGTGACATGGCAATAAACATCGGCGCCATAACAGCCGCATCATAGGCTTCGCGCGCCACCAGCCAACCAAAAATCGAACCGGTACCGGTCGTTAGCAACAACCGCCAGCCAAAGGCAAATATGCCGACCGATTTGAGCAGGATTGGCGGAACACCGCGTTCCATCTGCAAATAGAGATAAGCACCAACAATGCCCATAAAGCCCGTATAAAGCAGGATGTTCCATGCAAATATCGATTTGAAATTATAGGACGTCATCGCAACAATAATGCGATCAGGTCGCCCAAGATCCAATACCAGAACAAACAACCCGCCCATAAGCAGCGCGATTGCCAAAAGACCGGACATTCGTGCCATCGGTTTATAGGCGGTCTTGCCAAATACGGATCCGATTGAGGCAACATTCAACGCACCGGAAGCTGCAACAATCAGAAATATTGCAAATACGTGCGGCAGACCCCAGACGATCTGGTTATTCATGCCGGTCACAATGTGGCCGAAATGCTCCATATACCAAAATGCGCCCAGTCCGGAGAGGACAAATGCGCCAAACAGCACCAGCAGGCCATAAACGCCGACTGAGCCTTCAAGTTCTCTGTAAACGGTTCTTTGCATAACAATCACGCCCTCACAGATTGGTATATCGCACACCCGGATCAAGTCCGAGATCTGCTCTGATCTGCGATGAAGGATATTCGGCAATCCGTTTTGCAATCGCGCTTTCAGGATCGTTCAAATTGCCAAACATCATCGCACCATTGCCGGTCGCATCGCAGGCTTCCACACAGGCCGGCGTGCCGCCAACATCAACCCGGTGAACACAAAGAGTGCAGCTTTCGACCGTACCCTTGCCACGCGGCGCATATTCTTTTTGATCACTCAACGGTTCATGGATAAACGAGCGCGCCTGATATGGGCACGCCATCATGCAGTACCGGCAACCGATGCACAGATGTTTGTCAACCAGAACAATACCGTCAGCGCGTCTGAACGACGCTGCCGTCGGGCACACATCAACACAGGGCGGTTCAGCACAATGCTGGCACATCACCGGTAAATATTGCTCAAACCCGGATTTTTTGTCTTTCAAGGTAACCTTGCGGATCCACTGGGCATCGCGCAGCAGATCAACCGGTTCTTTCCAGCCGTTCTCGGTCGAACATGCAGTGATACAGGCATCGCAATCCTTGACGCATTTGTTGACGTCAATCAGCAATCCCCAGCGTGGTTTATGTTCGGCCGCATTGGTGGAACCACCAAAAGCCATAACCGTAATGCCGGGTGCAAGCGTTGCAGTGGTAACGGCTGCTGCCGCACCACCCATAAACTTACGCCGCGACATGGCTACCAGATCAATGGTCTCGTTATCGCCGCAACCGCAACTGGATTTATCGCAGGCACTCATTAGTCAGCCTCTTTTGCATAGGCGGCAAGGGCTTTGGCTTCCAGCGAAGCCGGGTCGACCTCACTCTTTAATGTAAATTTTGGTCGCGAAGCGTGGCACTGAAAACAGTCAACTTTTACTGCCGCAT
>JALTNS010000226.1 GCA_027000565.1 Rhizobiaceae bacterium
CTTCAGCTGCTCACGACAATTTTCACGCTCATCCCGGGAACGAGCTTCATACCCGGTTTTAACTGGTTGATCAGGCGAAACAACCCAAGCTTGCGTGGCACGCCCTTCATGCGGGAAGCTATCCCGGCAATTGTATCTCCCGCCTTCACCTGCACGACTTTCAGTTTAAGCGGCCGCAATCGCCGTTTTTCAGCCCGACTAAGCGTTCTGAACGTGTTGGAAACCATTTGCGCCATGGCCGAGGGGTTTTTTGCGGATTTTGGCGCGGCCAGAATAAACCGGTAAATCTGCGACCCTGCCCTGATCAGGGTGATTTCGAATATCCAGCCATCTGCTCTGGCCTCGCCATAGGCAACTTTCAGGCCGTTGACCGTTGCCAGTCGGGTACTTGTCTTGTCCAGACCATTAACCCAACCGCTGTTCAGGTAGTCTTTAAGCGTCACTCTTCTCGGCTGGCTAACTCCGTCAAACCGAATAGCAATTTGATCAGGGCCGCTGATCACCACGGCATCTGATTTATTGTCAATTTCAAAACCATCAGGAACCGAAAATGTGATGCCCAAACCCGCATGAGAAAACCGTTTTCCGCGCACATATCCCTCTTGCGGGCTGTTGCCAAAAAGCATGCCATCAACGCTTCTTAAGTACCGTTCGCGAAACTTTAATCCAGTGCCCGGACGACCAATATTGCGCGCATGGCGCCTTGCCAGTTCAATCCGTTTTGGTGTGGAAGGGTGGGTGGAAAGAAATTCCTGCTCCGCATAGCGGCTCGACAGGGAGTTTTGATACCGCCCATAAGCTTGCATCGAATTTAAAAACCGCGATGCTGCATAAGGATCATAGCCTGCCTGTCCGAGCATTTTTATACCCAGAGCATCGGACTGCAATTCCTGATTCTGCGAAAATTTGGCCAGCTTAATTTTATTGGCTGCAAGCGCAATTTTTCCGGCCCTATCATTTGAAACAACATCAAGAACAACCCGGTCTGCAAGTTTAACAGATTCTATTTTTTTACTGCGCTTGATACCATGATTGGCGGAAACATGCGCCATTTCGTGGGCCAGAACAGCGGCAACCTCTGATGTGTCGTTGGCCAGGGCCAGCAGACCGCGGGTGACGTATAAATAGCCGCCGGGCAGGGCAAAGGCATTTACAGCTGGCGAGTTAAGAATCGTAATCTTGTAATTGGGCCCATTCCCGTCGTTTTGGCGGGAAAGCGTTGCAGCAATGTTATCAAGCCACGCATTCAGTTTGACATCGATATAAGCACCGCCGTTGGCTGCTACAATTTTAGGGTTTTCCCTGGCCCCTATCTGGTCTGGATTGGCAGAGCCGCTATCTGCCATAACAGGCTGCAGAACCTGTTCAAGTTTACTGTTTTTTTTACCGGTCAGCACACTGCATGATGTAAGCGCACTCAGGCACACAAGCAGCAGACCGTTACGCAATACCCGCAGCGATCCGGCTTTTTGACCATTAATCCAGTTCAAGTTCAATCTGCCCGGGATAATAAACCTCAATCAGTGGCCCCCGGTCTGAAGCCAGCCATCCGCGAATGCGTATGGTCTTGCCAGCGAGGGTATCAAAATCTCCAATGCCATCCTTAAACCGCTTAATGTATTTATTTGCAATAACTACAGTAAAATCCTCCTGCCAATTTGTTCCGAAATTCAGGTAAACTCTTTTTCGGGTTTTACCGACCGACACAACCTTGCCCTCAACCAGTTGATAGCTGTTACTTCGCGCCTGCCAATCTATGTCATTGGCCTTCATTATAACGGGATTATCGCTCTTCCAAATCCCTCTACGCATCTTGCGTGCGTCAATCTCCGCTGACAACAGCAATATTGTACACTCATCTCCGTCCTTTTCCGGGTGAACGATTGCCAATCCATATTTGACCAGCTCCTCTTGCAGCCATGTTCTGCCCGATGGTTGCTGCAAATACACATTAACCGGCTGGCGACCAAAGCGGTCACGATTTCCAGCGCTTATCATATTTGTCACCTTGCCAGAACCAAACAGCCGGTTTGTCAAAACCGCAATCCTGCTGTTTGTCTGCTCACCAATTGTGGCAGAAAAATCACCCTGCGCGATGAGCAATATCCCTGACAACCGAAATACCTCGCCACTTGAACCGGACAATTCCAGCCTTTTTGGATCAAACAAAAGCTCTTCAAATTTAATTGGTTTTCCAGAACATACACCATCACTACCGGCTTGGATGTTATCCGGCAGAAGCAAGACTAACACCACCATCAACGGCAAGAGCAATTTATTGGAGATATTTTTCAATCGGGCAAGTTCAGTCATACCGGATTATCAGCAAATTACCCGCGAGCGGCAACAGCGGAAATTTAACCCGTTCAGCTGTTTCAGTTCGCCAACTCTTTGATCATCTCATCCCGCATGATAAATTTCTGCGGTTTCCCCGTCACCGTCATCGGCAGTTCCTCTCTGAACCTTATGTGACGCGGAACCTTGAAATGGGCAATCTGGCCCCGGCAAAACTCACGTATTTCTTCCTCATCGGCTTTTTCCCCGGGTTTTAGTACAATCCAGGCACAGACCTCCTCGCCATATTTTTTATCCGGCACCCCAAAAACTTGAACCTCGGCCACCTTCGGGTGGGTAAATAGAAATTCCTCCACCTCTCGCGGATATATGTTTTCACCACCGCGGATCAACATGTCCTTGACCCGGCCAACAATGGCGCAATAACCCTCCGCATCAATGGTTGCCAGATCACCCGTGTGCATCCAACCGGCAGAATCTATAGTCTCAGCAGTGCGTTCATCGTCATCCCAATATCCACGCATAACGCTGTAGCCGCGCGTGCAGAGCTCACCCGCATCGCCAACAGGCACAACCTTGCCATCCTTGCCAATCGCCTTGACCTCCACATGTGGGTGAATGCGACCAACCGTTGATACCCGTTTGTCCAGTGGGTCATCGGCGTGACTCTGAAAAGAGACCGGGCTGGTTTCTGTCATTCCATAGGCAATGGTGACTTCCCGCATGTTCATTTCGCCAACCACTCGTTTCATAATTTCTATCGGACAAGGTGCTCCGGCCATACATCCGGTGCGCAAAGACGCAAAATCACTATCTGCAAATTCAGGCGCTTCAAGCATGGCAACAAACATCGTTGGCACACCGAAAAGTGCAGTACAGCGCTCGTCACTCACCGCTTTCAGGGTTGATGCGGCATCAAAGGCTTCTGCCGGAAATACCATCGCAGCACCTGTGGTCGCACAACCAAGCGTCCCCATAACCATGCCGAAACAGTGATATAGCGGAACCGGAATACACAATCTGTCGGCTTGCGAAAACCTCATCGTTGCCGCCACAAACCGGGCGTTATTGACGATGTTGTAGTGGGTCAGCGTTGCGCCCTTGGGTGATCCGGTGGTGCCGGATGTAAACTGGATATTGATCGGATCGTCAGGGTCAAGGCTGGTCGAAATTTCATCAAGCCGTTGCCGATGGGCCGGGCCGGCAAGCTTCAAAATATCACCAAAAGCAAAAAAACCGTCCGCGGCTTTGTCGCTGGTCACAATCACAGTTCTGAGCGATTTCAGTCGCGCAGCGTTGAGTTGTCCTGGTTCGCTGTTGTCGATTTCCGGTGCCAGTTCGCGCAGCATGTCAACATAGTCGCTGGTTTTGAACTGTTCGGCCAGAACCAGCGCTTTGCAGCCTGATTTATTGAGCGCATATTCAAGTTCATAAACTCGGTAAGATGGATTAATATTGACCAGAATAATTCCCACCCGGGCGGTGGCAAATTGCATCAACAACCATTCCGGCCGGTTAGGAGACCAGATACCCACCCGATCGCCCGGCGCAAGGCCAACCGCCAATAGGCCGCTAGCCAGATCATCACATTTTTGCAGCAGATCAGACCAGCTCCAGCGAACATCATGTTCACAAAAAATTGCCGCATCACGATGGCCAAATTCTGCTGCTGTATCTTTCAAAACGTCAAAAACAGTCTTGCGCCAAAGCGGCACCGACGTATCTCCACACACATAAGAACCACCGCGTGGTTTTAAATCAGCGGTGCTGTTTTGAACCGGCCCAGCGGTTCCTTCAAGTGAGGTAATCGGTTTGGAAAGATCGTCTATTGTTGGCAGTTTCATTCACATCGCCTTCCAGTCTCCCGCCTGCTCAAATGAGTGGGCGGCACGATATATTGTACTTTCATGAAAATGCCTGCCAATCAACATCATCCCGATGGGAAGACCATTACTCATGCCACACGGGATGCTCATCGCCGGATGTCCGGTCGCATCAAACGGAGCGGTATTACCGATCATTTCGAAGGCCCGCTGGATAACCAGCGGCAAAGGCGCATCGGCAGGTGGTATTGGAGTAGATTTCATCGGCAGTGTTGGCATCAGCAGCAAATCGTAGCGGGATAATAATTCATCATAACTGGCGCGCAACCGACGGCTGATATTTTGCGCCTTGGCATAATAATGCCCACGGTAGTGTTTCAACATATATTCGCCAACAAACATGCTGAGTTTCAGCGATTTCGACAACTCATCTGCCCGGTTACGCCAATTTGCATGGGCGTCAAGCAGACTGGTCACATATAGACCCTTCCAACCGGTGCCAAAACCATTGCCATTCATCATTGTGTCCATCAGGCCTTCCAGTGCAATCGGCGTCCAGATAGCTGCGCCTTGCAAGTGCATCGGGATCGAAACCTCCTCAACCGTTGCACCAAGCCGGGAAAATGTTGCTGCCGCGTCCCGCACTTTCTGGTCCACGTCTGCCTCGCTGTTTTCGAGGCCAAATCCTTCTTTGACAACGCCAATACGCAGCGAGCCTACCCCACGGCCCAAAGCCTCGGTATATTTTTCAGTTCGTGGTGCATACTGGCGGGGGTCAAGACCGTCATCACCGGCAATGACTTCCAGAAACAGCGCATTATCGGCAACATTTTGAGTTATCGGCCCTGTGTGATCAACCGTTGGTTCAATCGGCATGATGCCAGTATAAGGCACCAGCCCGTGGGTAGGCTTCATGCCATAACAGCCGCAAAACGATGCCGGTATGCGGATCGAGCCCCCCTGGTCACCACCGATTGCCATATCAACTTCACCACTGCCGACAAGCGCACCGGAGCCTGAAGATGAACCACCAGCTGAATACCCGATCTTGTAGGGATTATGAACTGGTCCCGTCGAGTTTGTATGACTGCCGCCTGAGAGGCAAAAATGTTCACAATGGGCCTTGCCCAATATTGTTCCGCCCGCATCAAGAATGCGGGTAACAATGGTTGCATCCACATCCGGCGTATAGCCTTCCAGGGTCGAAGAACCATTCATCATCGGTACACCGGCAAGACAGACATTGTCTTTTAGAACAATGGTCCGCCCTTCCAGCGGTCCGGAGACTGCACCCCTGATTTCAGATTTGACATACCAGGCATTGAGCGGGTTTTCCGCCGAGGTCGGTCGATGACCCGGCGTGCGCGGATATTTAACCTTGGGTAATTCATCCGGCATGGAATCGATCAGATCATAGGCTTCAAAATTGGCCTCCATCAGTTCAAGATATTCGCCAAGTTCTCCATCGCTCATGGTCATGCCAAGTCCCTCGGCCACCTCGCGCATCTGTTGAATGGTCGGGCGTCTTACAGTCATGTAAGCCTCCTTGTTGGCACCCGTTTGGGTGGGTGTTAGTTCGCCGGTTCGAGGTGATGTTGGCTGTTGCACAGCCATCGGTGCAGCAACCCCGGCACCTTTTGCCAATGGCTTTTCGGTTGCTTTGGTTGCACGACCGGCACCAAGGCCGACAAATTCCTCAATCAGGCTGGCTGAGTTGGCCTCGCTTGTCTTAATGTCGAGTTTGACCTCACCCCGTTCAAAAATTGCCAGCCGGTTGCAAATTTCGGTCAGAAAATCGAGGTTTTGCTCGACCACCACAACGCTGATACTGCGCTCTTGCTGCAGCTTTTTTAGCGTTTCCGCAATTTCATCAATTATCGATGGCTGGATCCCTTCGGTCGGCTCATCCAGCAGCAACAAATAGGGTTCAGCAATCAAACAGCGCGCAATTGCCAGTATCTGCTGCTCGCCACCGCTCAACGCGCCCGCAGGCCTGTTGAGCAAAGGTTCAAGGCGAGGAAACTCGCTCACAATCTGCTCAATAGCCTGATCCAGAGGATATTCTGATGTTTCTTCGCTCCAGGCAAAACGCAGATTATCCAGTGTGCTGAGTTGGGTAAAAATCCCGCGATCCTGTGGTACATATCCAAGCCCCAGCCGTGCCCGTTCATAAACCGCCAGAGACGTTATATTTTCGCCATCAAAAACCACTTGCCCGCCGGATGTCGGCAAATAACCCATAATAGTTTTTAGCAGGGTGGATTTTCCCATGCCATTGTGGCCGAGAATGCCAACAATAGCCCCCTCCGGCACAGCCAGCTCCACCCCGTGCAAAACAGGAATTGCACCGTAACCACTGCGCAAACCGTTGATCTCCAGTATGGTATCGCTGCCTGCTTTACTCATTGGCGTTTACCCAAATAGACATCACGAACAACCGGATCGCTCAACACCGTATCCACATCTTCCTCGATCAATACCCGGCCACGATGAAACACGGTCACCATTTTTGCGATACGGCGAATAAAGTGCATGTCATGCTCAACCACAATCAAAGTCGCATAGTCGTTGATTTCCTTGATAACAGAAATCATCCGCTCGACCTCATCGCCGGTCAGGCCCGCTGCCGGTTCATCCAACAACACAAGCCATGGATCACCGGCTAACACTATACCCAATTCAACAATTTGCCGCTGACCATGGGCCAAGGTAGACACTTCCAAACTGGCCAAATCTCCCAGATTTAGCCGATCAAGAATATCTGATACAATTTTATTGGCCCGTTTGGTGGGGTTGGTGCGCCTTGCAGCCAACCAGATATTTTCCTTGACCGAAAGACCATTCATCACGCTTGGCACCTGCGTCTTGATGCCAATGCCGAGCCGGGCAATTCTATAGGGATCAAAACCGGTAGTTGGTTCGCCTTTGACAATCATCTCGCCGCTGGTCGGTATTTGCATCCCGGCCAGACATTTGAAGAAGGTGCTTTTTCCGGCACCGTTTGGCCCAATCAGGCAGCGTAATTCATTTTTTTGAAGTTTCAGGTTCACCGCATCAAGGGCAACAACCCCGTCAAACCGCACGGTCAAATCCCGGGCCTCGACCACAATACTATTGTTCATCGCGGCGCTCCCTTCTGCGTCGACGACCCCGCGGCGGACGATTGGCGGGCGCACGACGTTTCCATCCTCGCCGTTTAAACGCATCGACAATCACCGGGAAAATTCCGCGCGGTAAAAGCAGAACGGCTAAAACCAGCACCGCACCTAAAACCAGAGTATTGTCTATCAGACTTTGCTGGCCCAACAGAAATTTCAAATAGCCCATGATGGCAGCACCGAGTATCGGGCCAAACAGGGTTCCGGCACCGCCGACAATAACCCAGATAATAACCTCTGCAGATTGTCCCAGCGAAAACAGGTTTGGTGTCACGATCTCGGCCCAGTTGGCGTAAAGACTGCCGGAAAGCCCGGCCACTCCACCACCAATAGCGAACACAGCGGTTTTGACCAGGCGCACATCGTAACCCATCAGTTCGGCCCGCAATTCGTTTTCCCGCACGCCAATCATCACCCGCCCGAACGGGCTGCGAAGCAACCATCGCAACCCTAGATACACCACCAGCAATAGTGTGAATGAAAAATAAAACAGGCTGTCGCCATAGATGTATTCCGATGGATCCCATGGCAACGACAGGGTTTCAAATCCGGGAATACCGTTGTAACCGCCAAGCCGTGCCTTACCGATGACATATTCCTCACCCGCTGTGACGTTCATGAACTTGTAGAGTATGAGGGTGAAAACGAGGGTCAAAACGGCCAGATAAACATCGTTTAAGCGACCAAAAAAAAGCATCCCGCCAAATATCGCTGCTATAATCGCCGGTATGATGATCGCCAGAAAAAACGGTATCCACGGCGTGCCAAAATTGATCGCCGATATCGCATAGGCATAGGCCCCGAGACCAAAAAATGCCGCCTGACCAAAACACAGTATTCCGCCAAACCCCCAGATGAACCCAAGGCTAAGACCAAGCAGGGCATAAATGCTCAACACGGTGAGTGTGAATGTATCGATGCCAAGCGGCAACCCATAGGCCAGCACCAGGCCGACTATTACCGTGGTGATAATTTCTTTTGCCCCGCTCACAATCAAACCCGATCCTTGAGGAAACGACCGGTAATTCCTGTCGGCAATAGCCGGAGCAGAACAACCGCAGCAACCAGCAGTGCAATTTCTCCAATCACTGAAGTGGAAAGGAATGTAACGATTTGCGATACTGAACCAAACAGGGTGGCGCTTGATAACATGCCCGAAACCACAGATGTGCCACCGGATATGACAGTGATAAATGCCTTGGCGATATAGTTGGCACCAGAGGCCGGATTGAGACCAACCAGAGGTGCCATCACCCCCCCAGCAAGGCCGGACAATGCCGCCCCGGCGGTAAATGTCATCATATATATTCGCGAGGTGTTATAGCCAAATGCATTTGCCATTTCAGGGTTTTGCATCGCACCGCGTGCGATCAGCCCGGCGCGGGTTGTTTTTAGAACCCCGTAAACAATCAAAACCGTCACGATGGCCATTATGATTACAAAAATATTGTAACCGCTCATCTGATATCGTCCAAGCGTAAACCCGGAAATTGGCGTTGGAATGCCGGTGGTTGTATTGCCGAATATCATTGTCATGGCACCAATCATCAACAGGCTGAGCCCCCAGGTTGCCAGCATGGTGTTGATCAGTCGACCATAAAGAAAACGCACAATCAGCCGTTCAACAATTAAACCGAAAACCGCGACAACCACGGGGGCGACTATCAGGATTGAAATAAATATCGGCAGGCCAAGCGAATGGGCGGTAATCGCCGCATAACCACCAAGGGTGATGAACTCGCCATGGGCGAGGTTTATCACCCGCATCATGCCGAACACCACAGCAAGCCCCGCGCTGATGATCACCAGCACGGAGATGCCGTACAATATCTCCACGATAACAACCGCGGCATAATCCATGTCAAAATCCCGGAGATAATGTTGTTACAAAGCCCAATAAAACAATCAGATCTTGATTTCGTACTGGGTGGTATCATTGGGATTGGCGCTAAGATCGCAAACCGTTTGGGTGTCAACCGGCTGGCGCTGATCAAAGCTTTTCACCACGTTCATTTTCTGGTCGCCAACCTCTACAATATGAACATCGGTAATCACGTGGTGGGTTTTCGGATCAACCGTAATCTTTCCGGTTGGACCAACGATGCTGACTCCAGATTCCAACGCTTCCACCACCTTGTCACGTTCGACTGAACCGGCTTTGATGGCGCCTGCTGCCCACAGATGCATACCCTGATAGGTCGCAACAGCGAGTTCGTGAATGTCGTCGGTCGAGCCGAAACGCTCCTGCCATTTGGCAAGGAATGCTTTGTTTTCCGGTCGGTCCAGTTCCTTGGAGAAAGAATAGGCAAGCAATATTCCATCACCTTCCTCCTTGGTCAAAACCACCTGCTCATTGCCTGCACCGAGTGTCGTCGAAGCCATTGGGATTTTTTTATTCATTCCGGCTGCTGCCCACTGACGATAGAACGAAAGATGTGCGCCACCAACAAGCGCCGACATGATCATGTCGGGAGCAGCTTCCTGAATTTTGGCAATTGTTGAACCAAAATCAGCCACATCAAGCGGAAAGAAATCTGACTGGACCACCGAGCCACCATTCTGTCCGGCATAGTGCTCAAGCCATTTGGCGGTGATCTGACCGTAATTGTAATCTGCCGCAAGAATATAGATCTTTTTACCCCATTTTTCGATCGCATAGGGAACCAGCACTTCTGCCTGTTGGGCAGGGGTAATGCCGGTCGCAAAAATATTACGGTCACACACTCCACCCTCATATTGAACATTATAAAAATAAAGCGTTTTTGATTTGCGTAAAGTTGGCCTGATCGCTTCACGCGAGGCTGACAGAATTCCACCATGAACCACGTCAACCTTGTCCTGACGGGTGAGTTTTTGTGCAAACTGGGTATAAAGCGCCATGTTGGACTGGGTATCGTATGCAACTTTTTCCAATCGTCTTCCGGCAATGCCACCGGCGGCGTTGATTTCCTCAATCGCCAGTGTCACGGCCTTGTCCATCGGCTTGCCATAGAGATCGAATATACCGGATGTATCAAGAATACTGCCGACCTTGATCGTGGCAGCGGCCTGGACAACATTCGGCATAAACGCCATTGCACCGGCTGCGGTTGTTCCGGCTACAAACTTTCTGCGATCAATTTTCATGGTTTTCTCCCTTGGTGTTTGATTAACCGGACTTCCCGGATTTTTCTGTTTTTTTCGATTGTCTAATTTTGGTTGATTTTTTTGGACTTGGTGATTTATCGTCAAAATCAAAATTCACGCCGACAGATTTGCCGATCTTTTTCATCGCCGGCATTTGAAGTGCTAGTTTTAGGGCCCCGTCAACAACTCCGTCAATAGGGCCAGCCTGGCCCTTACCGCCGTCACCCATGCCCAGCCCGGATACCTGATTGATGCGAATGGAATCGATCTTTTCCATCGGTTTCATCATTTTTTCAGCCAGTTCCGGTAACCGATCCATTTTGTGCATATCGAGCTTCATGGCAATAATTTCAGGCGCAAGCCGGTTTTCCGCTTCAATCAACGCCGATTTTCCTTCCGCTTCTGCTGCCAGCTCAGAGCGTTTGGCAGCTGCGCGCATATCGGATGCCTTGGCCTCAGCCTGCACTTTGTCAAGCAGGGTTTTAACTTCAGACTTGGTGCGCTCTTCGCTGGTCTGGGCCTGTTGGCGAACTTTTATTAATGAGGTTTCGCGTTCACGCTCTGCAGCAAGGCGTTCCTTTTCAGCCTGAATTTTTTCTTGTGCTGAAATGACAGACTGCCGCGACAATTCCGTTTCAGCAATAACTGCATTTTCTTCGGCCCGCTTCTTTGCCAGTGAAATCTGACTTTCTATTTTTGCAGATTCCGCCGCCAAAAGAGCCTGCACCTCGTGCTGGCGCAATGCACGGTCCAGTTCGATTTCACGCCTGCGGGTTTCGAGATCAGATTCTATTTTTCCCCGATCCGCGTCTTTTTGAGCCTGTTGACGGGACAATTCAGTCGCGGCGGTTGATGAAGCCTTTGCCGCTTCGATGGTTTGAATCTGTTGAATTTCAGCCTTCTTTTGCTGCTCGTCAATTTCGAGTTTGCGTTTTAGGCTATCCAACTGCACCTGCCGGACAGAGACATCTGCATCCGCTTCAATTTCAGCGCGCTTTTTCTTGTTTGACGATACCACTTCGGCCAGCCGCCGCATGCCGACAGCGTTAAAAGCATTATTTTCATCAAGCGAGGCAAAAGAAGCCTGATCAAGATGGGTAAGTGAAGCTGATTCAAGCCGCAGCCCATTTGACTTCATGCTGACCGCCAGTTCAGCGCCTACCGCCTTAACAAAGCCACCACGATCCTCATGCACTTGATCCATGGTTTTTGTGGCAATGACCGACTGCATCGCATCAACAAATCGACCATTAAACAGATTACCCAGTTCATCCGGGCTGAGGGACTGCGCACCAAGCGATTGCGCCGCTGTTGCAACCCCTTCGGCTGTTGGCTCAACTCGTAAATAAAACTCCATTTCGGCATCGAGCCGCAACCGGTCTTCTGTCATCAGCGATTTTTCGCCCATGCGTCTGATTTGCAACCGCATGGTCCGCATGTTGATCTGCTCAACCCGGTGCAAAAAAGGTAGCGCCAGAAATCCACCATCCAGCACAACCCGCTCTCCACCCGCGCCGGTTCTGATCAATGCCCTTTCCCGGGTGGCCTTGCGGTAAAATCGCTGCAAGAAAACAATGATGATTGCAAGGGCAACGATGACCAGAATAATTGTTACAAAAATTTCCATTGCCGGTCCCCAGAAATAAAAAAACGATCGCCATCCCAACACGATATTTCAACAGCGAAGGACTGGACTGCGGCAAGAATTGACCGATTGGCAATCAGAGTCAATTTTTATTTTCCAAGGAAAGTATTTTAGTGATGCGTTTGAGCTCAGACTCAACTGTTTGCCGGGTAACTTTCTACCACTTTGAGATCATGCCCCATGGCCTGGGCCAGATAAATCGTCGAACTCGTACCATCCTTCACCGAAAACACAGAATCGCGTGCACCGTTGAATTTGAATAAATGGTCAGTGTTACGCCAATCCACAGCTTCGCAACCAATCGATAGCTCTTTAAGAAAATGCATGCCTTCATATATCGACTGCCCAATCGCATTAAGCTGGGGCGCGGGAGTACCATAGCGATTGTAGTAACGTTCTTTGAAGCTGTCATTCTTCTTGGTTTTTAAGTCGCTGAAATAACCTGAAACCGCAAACAGCCCGTCAGTGTGGGCCGCGCCAATAGCCAAAAGAACGTTTTCTTCAACTGCACATGACAAGCGTAATATGCGTCCGGACAATCCCGAACGTCCAAATTCCTTGTTGAATTGTATTGCATCACTGCCAACCAGCGACACCAGAACCGCATCGGCCTTGCTTTGGTCAATGTCATCCAGCAATTCACCAAATCGGGTGGTGCCAAAAGGCAAATAAGTCTCACCGCAGACCACGCCATCACCCGCGCCAAGACTTTTGCGAAACACCGCATGGCTGGTACGCGGCCACACATAGTCATTGCCAACCAGATACCAGCGTTTCAGATTATACCGGTCAGACAAGCCTTTTGACGCGGGAAGCAATTGCATGGAGGGCGTTTCACCAATGCAAAATACGCCCGGTGTGGTTTCGCCACCTTCATAGAGCGGTGTGTATATGTAAGGTAACTTGCTGCCGATAACATTGGCTACTGCCTCACGCACATCGCTGGTATGCATGCCGACAATGGCGTCAATTTCACCATCAAGAAAATAGTCTTCAGCGGATTCAGCAACCAACTGCGGACTGTCACCGGCATCTATAATCTTCAGGAATACTTCACGGCCATTGATCCCCCCATTACGGTTAATTTCGTCGGTGGCAATTTCCGCACATGCCCGGCAGGATGGCCCCCAAATTCCCGCAGCACCGCTGGTCGGGATAAACAACCCGACTGACAGCATGTCCCGTCGCTGGGAGGCAATTGTGCTTTCAGATATAGGCATGAGCGCGAACCGGACCTCCCAAATCCGCGAGCCCAACATGGGACCCGTCAGGATACAAGTCTGCGATGAATTTCAGCATAAAACAATGATTTTGTTGACGGACAACAATTCCACAACTAATAAAACTGACAACCCGACCACTTTATGAGGTGGCGCGCGCGACTTCAATCAGGAGTTAATGGTGGACAAAAACGGCTCTATCACAGGCACGGATGACATCGCATTTGCACTCGCCCGCGCCCACCGGCATGTCAACGCTCAACTGCTTGAAACCCTTAAATCCCGGGATCTTCCGGTGGAACAATGGCGCATTTTAACCATGCTTGCAGACGGTCAGGGCCACGCAGTAGGCTCGATGTGCGAGCGGGTATTGTTGAATTTTTCAGCCCTTTCCAAAACCATTGACCGCATGGTTTCAAAGGCGCTGGTTCATCGAAAACAGGATGAATCTGACAATCGCCGGGTGTTGGTCTATATCACCGAATTTGGCATTGAACTTTATCAAGCCTGTCAGCTGGACCTAAAAAATAACGAGCCGGGATTTGATGGAAAGCTTAACAGCACCGAAAAATCCGAGCTTAAAAGCCTGCTGGAACGGCTGGCACAGCACGGGTAGATCACGACCACCCGCCTGCTTTTTATACTTAGTTCAATTCTTTTTGACCCGGTAACTTTCGTGGCACGATTTGCAGTTCGCCGTGACCTTTGCAAAAGCCGCACCAAAGGCTGCTTTGTCAAATGAGGCCATATCTTCCGGCTTTTTTACAATACCTGCTGCCGTGTCGGTCTGGAATTTGGCCATTGCCATTGTAAACCCGGCCATGTCTTGCCAAATTTTCGGAGAGGCCGTGGTTTCGCCACCGGTCTCGGATCCTTCAGGAAAGTGTTCTGCGGCACCCAATGAAGCCGTATTCATAACCCTTAAGATCAATTGGGCGGTAGCAGCGTTATAATCCATTGAACCCTTCAACATCGCACCACCCATTTTTGTAGCCGCAACAACATTTTGCATCATTGCCTTGCGGGCAGCAATCGGGTTTTCAGCCGTTTGGGCCGACCCTGCAACCACAATGGACGCCAGCGCAATTGCCAGAACTTGCTTTTTCATATTGCTTTCTCCTGATTTAACAATCAGGTCAATCAACAGTAACCGACCGTGCCATGTATCCGACCATGGTCTGACAATCTTGCATAAATGGTCTGACCGGGAGGTGCATAAGCCCGTGCACTCTTGTTCATGACCAATAATTCCGACAGATTTGAACGAAGGAAAAGATGATCTGTCGCACAAACTTTGTGGTCTTCAAACACGCGGCTTTCCAAAATCAGGCGATGGCAAGCCGCCGGGCCAGGTCACATAAATTCAGGATTCCAAATTTATGATCAACATCTTTGAAAAAGTAGTCTCTCAAAATGATCTGGGTGATCTTCGCCAATTGCTGGAAACCAGCAAATTTATCGATGGCAAAGAAACTGCGGGCTTTCGGGCAGTTCGGGTAAAAAACAACGAGCAGGCAAGCCGGAAAGATGACCGCGCAATTGAGGTGCAAGACCGAATTCTGGACGCGGTATGGGATCACCGAAAATTTGCCAGATATTGCCATATAAAACACATCACCCCGCCATTAATCAGTCGTTCAGGCAAAGGCATGGGCTATGGATTACATGTGGATGACGCACAAATTGGTGAAGTGGGCAACAAAATCCGCTCGGACATATCAACGACAATATTCTTGCGTGAACCGGACGAATATGAAGGTGGAGAACTGGAGATCATCACCCCATTCGGTGTGACTGCATTCAAACTGCCGGCCGGACAGGCGATCACCTACCCCTCCAGATTCATTCATCAGGTTAGAGAGGTAACTTCCGGTGAAAGACTGGTTGCGGTGAGTTGGATACAAAGTCATGTGCGCCACGAACAGCATCGCGAAATTTTGCTTGAACTAGATCAGGTGAATCAAAAACTACATGAACTTGCACCCAATGCGCCAGAGACAGACATTGCATTTAAAGTATATGCCAACCTCACCAGACAATGGTGCGAATAGATGGTTGACCATGAGTAGCGAAACTGAATTAAAGCGTAAAATCGGATCAATACTGGGCAAAAGCGTATTGGCGACGGCTCTGGTTCTGGTCCCGGTATCCGGATCGTTGAGCGGGCTGACTCTCGATTATCCTTCAGCGTGGGCAAGCGGCGGGGGAGAAGGCGGTGGAGATGCTGATTCTGACGGCGATAGCGATGGTGGTGAGAGCGGAGGCGGCGAAAGCGGCTCGGATGGTGAAAGTGGCGACGACGGTGGCAGTAGCGGTTCAGGTAACGGTGAAAGCGGGTCCGGTTCCTCCGGCGAATCTGCTGAAAGCGGTAATGCCGGTGAACATGGCGGCAACCGCCATGGCCGTAATCGAGGCCGCAACAGAAATGTGTCAATTCCCAGTCGATTTGGTCGCGTTGTCCAGTCGCGTGTCAGGGGACGGCAGATTGAAGTTAGATACTCCGACGGATGGAAAGAGAGCGTCAAAGGCGGTCGATATCAGCTTTCAAATCCACGCAACAAGACCGTGGTTGAAAGGGCCGCCCGAAATTCTGATTTTAGCCGGCTATCGAGAGCCGCACGGCGATAGATGTCGTCCGTTCCAATGAATTTGAGCACTTGTAACTATTATTGTCGCCATATTTCTTTTGCCTTGACCGCCGCCTCAACACGATTTCTCGCCTGCAATTTCTGCAAGATGTTTGTCATATAATGCTTGACGGTTTTTTCCTGCAATTCAAGCTCCCGCCCCACCTCCTTGTTGCTTAGCCCATCCGAGACAAGACGCAGAATTTCTTCTTCTCGCTTGGTGAGAGATGCCACCAGTTGATCGTCGCTCATTTTGGTTTGGCTTGGAGACTTCATGGCCAGCAAAACACGGGCCGCAAGTGACGGAGAAACATAAGACATTCCGGCATGAACACTGCGAATAATCGAGACAAGCTCATCAGATCCGACACCTTTCAAAACATATCCAAGTGCCCCGGCTTCCAGTGCCTGCATAATGTCTTTGTCGTGTTCGGAAACAGTCAACATGATGACTTTTGTATCAACATCCAATCCTGCAATTTTACCCGCAGCATCAATACCATTGCCAGGCATGGATATATCCAGCAAAACCACGTCCGCATTTGTTTTTTGTACCAGTTCCACCGCATTTTTTGCGTTTCCCGCCTCGCCGATAACCTGCAAATCAGGCGCTTCTTCAAGCGATTTTACAACGCCACTTCGATAAAGCGGATGGTCATCAGCTACAATGATTTGAATCGGCGCTTTCATTTTGTGTCCTTCAAATGACAACTAATCTTCATTCACGGCTTTTGAAGCAGGGCTTGCTGACCTACTAATATTTAACATTCATCGTCAGGGTGGTTCCTTTTTCCGGGCTTGATTCAATCTCCAGTTGCCCGCCAATACTCTCTATCCGCTCACGAAGCCCGACCAGACCAAGTCCTGTATTACGACCATTTTCGGTTGTGATTCCAGGGCCACCGTCACTGACCCTCAGCGTCAGTATCTGGCCAATTTCATCAACCGAAAATTCTACCCGTTGCTCAATACCACCTGCATGTTGCCAGGCATTGTTCAGCGCTTCCTGAACAAATCTGTAAACGCAAATTTTAACCGAATGGGCAATGTCCAGCGATTTGTTGCTGATCGAAAATATAACCAGAGTACCCGAGCGTTCCTCATGGTTATTCACAACCCGCTGGATTATTTCCTGCACTGACAGGTCGGCAATATCGGGCAATGTCAGTCCGCGACAAAGATTGCGGATATCGGTCATTGCATCGTCCAACGCACCTTTAATAACGGCAATTTCACCATCTCGTTTATTTGCGTTTTTTTCTTTACGCAGAGAATCAATACGCAGCGAGGCCAGCGCCAGCAATTGTGCAGGGCCATCATGCAGTTCGGCGCCGGTTCGATTGAGATATTTTTCATTGAGTTCAGCAACCCGCTCCGAGGCACGCTGAACCCGTTCTTTTAACCGTTTGTTTTGCTCCGATGTGCGGGTTGCTTCCTGCAACTGGTCGCTTAGCGCCTTGCGCTGTTTGTCAATTGTCTGGCTGCCGCGATGAACTATACCCATCAATAACAGTGCCATGGTAAGCGTAACGCCGCCAAACACCAGAGCGCTTTTGATTCGCGCCATTGCGAGGC
>JALTNS010000227.1 GCA_027000565.1 Rhizobiaceae bacterium
TCAAGCGGCTCACTCTTATAGTCCGGGTCAAACGAGCTTTGGTCCCAGCGTTCGCAAAATTCAGCACAGGCATCAAAGCAGGGATGATCCTTAAATTGGTCTCGCGCATTACGGTCCCAGCCATAATGGTGCGCATAATAAATCATCTGGAAAATACCGTGATGCTCCACCACCCATGTCACCTCCTCGCGCACATACGGGCGGATAACTTCTGCTGAAAACCTGTCGTGGTTTTGAGGGGCAAGGCCATCGCCAATGTCATGTAATAATGCACCGACCACCCAGTCAATATCGGCGCCATCGCGATGCGCCCGGGTTGCTGATTGCAGCCCGTGGTCAAGCCGAGTGATCCGGTAACCGGCAATGGTGTCCTCGCCCTGTCGGCACAGTTCGGCCAAAACCCGGTCCGCCGTGTGCCGGGTAAAGTCTTTTTCAAAGCCCGCCAGAGCCTCATATTCCTCTCTGGTACCGTCTTTCATTTGGGTAAAACTGACGGTTTTCATCGACATCTTCCAAATTTGATTGTTGGCGGTTTACTGGTCTGACGGCAGACAGGAAAAATCGCCGGTATCTGGATTTAATATCCATAATTCACCATTGGCAATGTCGAACCACGCCCCGTGAAGTCGCAATCGCTGTTTACCTTCAAGGATCGAAACGCATGGAAACGTACGCAAATTGGCAATCGAATGGCGAATGGAAATACGTTCGAGCGCCGTTTGCCGTTCTGCCCGGGTCATTTCGTGGTTTTTTGCAGTCAACTCTGCCGCAGGCCCAAGCAACTCCATCCATTTGCCGATAAAATCACCCGGCGACAAGGGCTCGCCGGCCGGGTTTAAGGCCGCCTGAATACCGCCACATCGACCGTGACCCAATACCACAATATCCTTGACCTTGAGGCTTTGCACAGCAAATTCAAGTGCCGCCGATGTGCCGTGATATTCACCATCCGGGATATAGGGTGGCACAATATTAGCCACATTGCGCACCACAAACATCTCGCCGGGCGCCGAGTTGAATATGATCTCCGGCGCCGCACGTGAATCGCAACAGGCAATCATCATGCATTGCGGCGTTTGCCCTTGTTCGGCAAGCTGAGAATACCGGTCTCGTTGATCAGCAAAATTCTGCTGCTTGAAAGCGCGGTATCCGTCGAGAAGTTCTTGAGGAAAAGTGTCCATCCAAACGATGTATGAGCAACGATTGCGTTTGACAATAGGGGAACACTGGCAATTAGCCGCTGGCCCGCATTTTTTTCTTTCCCTTGTTGCGTAAAACATGGGCGTAGGTCGCATCATATAGGGCTGAATCCCGAAACTCCGCATCGCCCGATATCTGGGCAAAAACCGGCCCGACCATAATCAGCGCCGTGCGGGTGATTTTTTCTGCCCGAGCCGCCTCTTTCATACCCGCAAGTGTCGTTGAAATATATTTCTCATCGGGCCAGGTTGCACGATAGGCGATGATCACCGGACAATCATCGCCATAATAGGGTTCAAGGGCTGTTCGCACATAGGCAAGATTGCGCACCGACAAATGAATGGCCAGCGTTGCACCAGATTTACCCAAAACCTCAAGTTGTTCACCCTCAGGCATCGATGATGCTTTCATACCGGTACGGGTGATGATGATAGTCTGGGCGATTTCAGGCAAGGTAAGTTCGCATTTCAACTGCGCCGCAACCGCAGCAAAGGCTGGCACTCCCGGCACCACCTCATAGGCAATTTTGAGCGCATCTAGCCGCCGCATTTGTTCCGCTGTTGCACCATAGATCGATGGATCGCCGGAATGCACCCGCGCCACATCCAGCCCGGCCTCATCCGCCTTGATAATTTGTGAAATAATCTCATCAAGATGCATCGGTGCCGTGTCCATTACCAGTGCATCATTTGGTGCAGAGGCAACAATTTCTTCCGGCACCAGCGATCCGGCATAAAGACAAACCGCACATTGCTCGATCAGGCGCAGGCCGCGCACGGTAATCAGGTCGGCGGCCCCCGGCCCGGCACCAATGAAATAAACAGTCATGTTTATGCTTCTCCCAAAATAATTCAAATAGCGGGTAAACTACGAACCCCCGCCAGTGCGGTGCGCCCGCGCAGAATTGGCATGAGGCCTCAACTTGGCCATAAGCAGTGAATGGCTCATCAATCAACACCCGTGATCTTTGTGCCCGGTTTGGCCGCATATCCGCGCGGCGTATAGGCCCATTTGAGACCGTCACCGGTTTGCAAAACCCGGCTTTCTGATGATCCGACAATCACCACCGTTAGCATATCCACTTCATCAATATTAAGTTCCCCGAGCGGCACAATGCGCACGCTTTCGCCATCACGACCAAGATTGCTCGCCAGAATGACCGGGGTGTCCCCGGGTCTTGATTGCAGCAGCACATCCCTTGCATGGGCCAACTGGGTGCGACGGCGTTTGGACACCGGGTTATAAAACGCAATAACAAAGTCACCCGCCGCGGCAGCTTTCACCCGTTTTTGGATCATCTCCCACGGGGTGAGAAGGTCCGACAACGATATGGTGCAAAAATCATGGCCAAGAGGGGCACCGGCGCGCGCCGCCGCCGCCTGCAATGCTGAAATTCCCGGTGATACCTGAATGGAAATGCGTTTTGCCGAAGGCGAGAGACCACCATGTTCCAAAAGTTCAAACACCAGCGTCGCCATCGCATAAATACCCGCATCACCGGAGCAAACCAGCGCCACATTGCGCCCTTCTCCGGCGAGTTCCATCGCATGGCGAACCCGCGCCTCCTCACGGCCAAGATCGAAATCATGGCGCTTCTTGCCCGCAGTCAGCCCTTCAAGCAGATCAAGGTAGAGCGAATAGCCGACAAGATCGTTTGCCTCGGCAACCAGAGACGAGACTTCCGGGCTGCGCCAGCCTTCATTCCCGGGACCAATGCCCACCACCGACAAATGGCCCCGCGCACGGCCACATTCTTTGGTATCAATCGGTTCTGCCGCCTTGGCTATCGCCGCTGTTGCGCGTTTTGATTTGTGCTTTGCAACAATCAGCCTGCCGTATTCACCCACCGCGGCAAGAGCCGCCCCTTCTGCAACCCCGTGGCAGCCAACCTCGGCAAAAACCACCTCAGAAGGATTTTCGAGCCTTTCTGTCTGCTGCTCCAGAATTGCTGCATTAAACACCCGAAGCGGCACGCCAAAATGCGCCGCTGCCTGATGCAGTGCCGGCTCATCTTCTTTGAGATCAACAGATACAATTGCCGCAACGGCCAATGGTGACAGCTTGGCATTTGCCAAGGTTTGTTCTGCCAGCGCAATCACTTCGTTTGGCTCGCAACCTCGCTCACACCCAATGCCGAGAGCCAGCGTTCTGGGGTGATAGACAAGCTCAAGATCCTGGGGCGTCACCTTATTTTCGGTGATTGTCAAGCGCACTTTCCCATCATCCCCGATCGGCAACAGGCTATCCCGCAGCCAAGGCGCCCTACCTGATATTTTCGCGCTTTCCCCGTCCAGCAATGCCGCCATAACACCCTTGGCATCATCGGGATTGGCCAGAGTATATCCCGCATCCGGTTCATCCAGCGCCAAACCAAAACTGACATCACCGGCAGTGGTTATCGCCGCATGGCCGCCCAAATACTCGCCAAGATGCCGTGCAATCTGATTGGCACCATGGTGGCCGCCGAGCACCGGCACAATTGTTGCCCCGTCTTCCGACACTACCACGACCGGTGGTTCGGTTTTTTTGTCTGTAAGCAACGGGGCAAGGCATCGTACAACCGCGCCCGCCGCCATAATAGCAATGATGGTCTCGCCTTGTAAAAACAGCCTGCCCAGATGTTCCGCCACATTATCAAACGGCACATCACATTGGGTAACCCGTCTGGAAAAGCCGTGCACAACCCCGCCGGTCGTCTGTTTGATTTTGTCAGCAATTGTCAATCCGGAACTTGAAAGCACAACAATTGTCGGGGAAGATGAGGAACTCATCATGCATTCCCCTCAAGTGTCAGTTGCGAAATCCAGCGCTCGGCCCCCTTGTAAACGAGGATCATTGAGAAGTAAGGCGCGGCGGTACCATCCATATTTGCCAGTGGCATCAGCCGCTGGTTATCGAGGCTGGCGCGCTCCACATAGGCTGCAAATCCGGTCAGTTTCAGCTTTTCGAGCAAGGCACGAATTCGTTCAAAATGTCGCCCGACCTTGATAAAGGCAATGGCATCAGAGCCGGTAATTCGCGCTTCTATTTCATCATCCGGCAAGGGTGCCGGAATAATCGTCAACACGTCGTTGCGCGCAGCAAGCGGACGCTGCAATACCGCCGATACACTCATCAACGATGAAACGCCCGGAATAATTTCGCATGGATAATCTTTTTCAAGCCGTTCATAGAGATACATGAACGAGCCATAAAAGAATGGGTCGCCTTCGCACAACACCGCCACATCCGAGCCTGAATCCAGATGTGAGGCGATTGTCTGTGCTGCCTGATCATAAACGCTTTTTGCTGGATGGCGGGCAATTTTCATTGGCACAATGATCGGAATCTCCAGCTGATCCGGGGTCATATATTGCGCCACAATTGAACGCGCAAAACTTTGTCCATCATCGGGTGCCGGCCAGGCAACGACCTTGACCTTTTGCAAAATACGAAGAGCCTTGACAGTAATCAGCTCAGGATCGCCCGGACCAACCCCAAGTCCATATAATTTTGCGCTCATGCATTTCCCCCCGGTTTGATCACTTGCCACTGGATAACCGGCTTGGCCTGTTTCCACCCGCGGAACGATCCCATCGGCGCTGCTTGTTCGACCGATATTCTGGACAATTCTCCACCATGCGATTCATGCAGCCCGATCAACATTGCCTCGCTTTCAAGTGTCACCCCGTTGGCGACCAGAACCCCGCCCGGTTTCAATCGCTGCCAGCAAATATCGAACACACCCGCCGTGGTCAAACCACCGCCAATGAATATGGCATCCGGCG
>JALTNS010000228.1 GCA_027000565.1 Rhizobiaceae bacterium
CATCAAGGGTTCTGCCCTTGCTGCCCTGGAAGGGCGTGAGCCTGAAATTGGCGAAAATTCAATTCGTGAACTGATGGAAGCTGTTGATACTTACATTCCACAGCCTGAGCGTCCTATTGACCAGCCGTTCCTTCTGCCAATCGAAGACGTATTCTCGATTTCCGGTCGTGGTACGGTGGTGACTGGCCGTGTTGAGCGCGGTGTGATCAATGTTGGCGATGATATTGAAATCGTTGGTATCAAAGACACCCAGAAAACCACCTGTACCGGTGTTGAAATGTTCCGCAAGCTGCTTGATCGCGGTGAGGCCGGCGACAATATTGGTGCACTGATCCGTGGTATTGACCGTGAAAAAGTTGAGCGTGGTCAGGTTCTTTGTAAGCCCGGTTCAGTTACGCCGCACACAAAGTTCATTGCTGAAGCCTATATTCTGACCAAAGAAGAAGGTGGTCGTCACACACCATTTTTCACCAATTACCGTCCACAGTTCTACTTCCGTACAACTGATGTGACCGGTGTTGTGAGCCTTCCTGAAGGTACAGAAATGGTAATGCCTGGTGATAACGTTGAAATGTCGGTTGAGCTGATTGTGCCAATCGCCATGGAAGACCGTTTGCGCTTCGCTATCCGCGAAGGTGGCCGCACCGTTGGTTCCGGCATTGTAACAAAAATCGTCGAGTAATTCTGGTCGGGGTGCAGGTATAGATCTGCACCCCGTTCAATTGGACAAGTTAGGACAAAAACATGAACGGCCAGAATATCCGTATTCGCCTCAAGGCGTTTGATCACCGTATCCTGGATGCGTCGACCAAAGAGATTGTCTCTACGGCCAAACGCACGGGTGCGCAGGTTCGTGGCCCGGTGCCGCTGCCGACCCGGATTGAAAAATATACGGTAAACCGTTCGCCGCACATCGACAAAAAGTCGCGTGAGCAGTTTGAAATGCGGACCCACAAGCGCTTGCTGGATATCGTAGATCCAACACCGCAGACCGTGGATGCATTGATGAAGCTCGATCTTGCTGCCGGCGTGGATGTCGAGATTAAACTTTAGGCCCGAATATTAGCTGACCGTTTATTTGGTCGCTAAATTCTGGTGAAGACTGGTTCGGGAATTCCCGGACTATCGAATTAAAACAAACGAGGGCGCTGCAATTTGTTGCAGCAAGAACCTCAATGAGGATTGAACCAATGCGTTCAGGCGTGATTGCTCAGAAAGTGGGAATGACCCGGGTTTATACCGATGACGGTGTGAATGTGCCGGTGACAGTACTCCGTATGGATAATTGTCAGGTTGTTTCGCACAAGACAGAAGAAAAGAACGGTTATACAGCGTTGCAGCTGGGTTCCGGCACTGCAAAGGTCAAGAATGTGACCAAGCCAATGCGCGGTCATTTTGCTGTGGCTAAAGTGGAACCTAAACGTAAGCTCGCTGAGTTTCGCGTTGCCCCGGAAAACCTGGTTGAAGTTGGTGCTGAAATTACCGCCGACCACTTTGTTGCCGGTCAAAAGGTTGATGTTACCGGTACTTCTATTGGTAAAGGTTTTGCTGGCGCTATGAAGCGCCATAACTTTGGCGGACTTCGAGCCTCCCATGGTGTTTCTATCTCCCACCGTTCACATGGTTCAACCGGTCAATGCCAGGATCCAGGTAAAGTGTTCAAGGGCAAGCGGATGGCTGGCCACATGGGTGCAACCCGGGTTACCACTCAAAACGTTGAAGTCGTCAAGACCGATGTGGAGCGTGGATTGATTTTGATCAAGGGTGCTGTTCCTGGTTCCAAGGGTGCGTGGATTTTGGTGCGTGATGCGGTCAAAAAAGCGCGTCCTGCTGATGCTCCATTGCCTGCTGCAATCCGTTCAAATGGTGCTGCTGCTTCTGAAGCTTCCAGCGAAGGAGATGCATAATGGACATTAAGGTTACAACACTTGATGGCAAGGCTTCGGGCAAGGTTTCCCTTTCCGATGCTGTCTTTGGACTTGATCCGCGCGTCGACATTTTACAGCGCATGGTTCGTTATCAGTTGGCCAAGCGCCGTGCCGGTACACATCAGACCCAGGGTCGCTCCGATGTAAATCGTACCGGTGCCAGACTGTACCGCCAAAAAGGTACCGGCAATGCGCGTCACCACGCTGCATCAGCGCCGCAGTTTCGTGGCGGTGGTAAGGCGCATGGTCCACAATCTCGTGATCATGCCCATGATTTGAATAAAAAGTTTCGCGCCCTTGCATTGCGTCATGCGCTTTCAAGCAAGGTAAAAGATGAGTCGCTGGTTATTGTTGATGATGCAGCTTCCAAGGATCCAAAAACTGCAGCATTGCGCGGCAGGCTTGAAAAGCTTGGGCTTACCAATGCCCTGGTAATTGGTGGCGCTGAGGTGGACAACAACTTCAAACTTGCTGCCCGCAACATACCTAATGTTGATGTGCTGCCAATCCAGGGCATCAATGTTTATGACATTTTGCGTCGTGATAAACTGGTTCTGACTAAAGCGGCAGTTGATGCCCTTGAGGAGCGCTTCAAATGAGCGATATTCATAACTATGATGTGATCCGCTCACCGGCGATCACAGAAAAAGCAACCATGGCGTCTGAAAGTGACAAGGTCATTTTCAATGTGGCACCGGATGCAACCAAGCCAGAAATCAAGCGTGCCGTCGAAGGTCTGTTTGGTGTAAAGGTCAAAAGCGTCAACACGTTGGTTCGCAAGGGCAAGGTAAAGCGTTTTCGCGGTCATCTTGGTCGTCAAAGTAATGTCAAAAAAGCAGTGGTTACGTTGGCTGAAGGTCAGTCCATCGATATTACGACCGGTCTGTAGAGTGTGATCGTCAGGGTTTACAGGAAAAAGAACAATGGCACTAAAAAAGTTTAATCCTACGACACCGGGCCAGCGCCAGCTGGTTATCGTTGATCGTACCGGACTTTGGAAAGGCAAACCCGTCAAAACATTGACGGAAGGTCTTACCCAAAGTGGTGGTCGCAACAATCATGGTCGTATTACCGCATATAATCGCGGTGGAGGTCACAAGCGGACTTATCGCAAGATCGATTTCAAGCGCAACAAGTTTGATGTTTGGGCAACGGTTGAGCGGATCGAATATGATCCCAACCGTACCGCATATATCGCACTGCTGAAATATGAAGATGGTGAACTGGCTTATATTCTGGCTCCTCAGCGTCTGGCAGCCGGTGACCGTGTAATCGCCGCCAAATCTGCCGACGTTAAGCCCGGCAATGCCATGCCGCTTTCAGCTATTCCGGTTGGTACCATTGTCTACAATGTGGAAATGAAACCGGGTAAGGGCGGTCAGATTGCCCGTTCAGCCGGTACTTACGCCCAACTGGTCGGACGTGATGGAACCTATGCAATTCTTCGTCTTAAATCAGGCGAACAAAGATTGATTTTGGCCAGTTGCATGGCTTCAATCGGTGCCGTATCCAATCCGGATAACGGTAACATTAAACTTGGCAAGGCTGGTCGTTCGCGCTGGCTTGGCCGCAGACCAAATGTTCGTGGTGTTGCCATGAACCCGGTCGATCACCCGCACGGTGGTGGTGAAGGTCGAACATCTGGTGGTCGTCACCCGGTTTCCCCCTGGGGTAAACCAACCAAGGGCAAGCGTACCCGTTCGAACAAGACTACCGACAAATTTATTATGCGTTCGCGCCATCAGCGCAAGAAGTAAGGAAAACCATTCGTGACACGTTCTGTTTGGAAAGGTCCATTTATTGACGGATATCTTCTCAAAAAAGCTGAGAAGGTTCGTGAATCCGGACGCAATGAAGTGATCAAGATCTGGAGCCGTCGTTCCACCATTCTGCCGCAATTCGTTGGGCTGACATTTGGTGTTTACAACGGACGCAAGCACGTGCCTGTTTCGGTTTCCGAAGACATGGTGGGTCACAAGTTTGGTGAGTTCTCACCAACTCGTACCTATTATGGCCACGCTGCTGACAAGAAGGCTAAGAGGAAATAATCATGGGTAAGCCAAAGCGTGAGCGCACGCTCTCCGATGTTGAAGCCAAGGCGGTGCACCGCACCATTCGTGTTAGCCCGCAGAAACTCAATCTTGTGGCGGCGATGATCCGCGGCAAGAAAGTGAATGCCGCACTGGCTGATCTTTCGTTCTCCCGCAAGCGCATTGCGGAAACTGTTCGCAAATGCCTGCTTTCAGCAATTGCCAATGCCGAGAACAACCATGATCTCGATGTTGACAGCCTGATTGTTGCCGAGGCCCATGTGGGTAAGGCGCTTGTCATGAAACGGTTCATGGCACGCGGTCGCGGCAAGTCCAGCCGAATTTTAAAACCCTTTTCTCACCTGACGATCATTGTTCGTGAAGTTGATGAAGATGATACAGTTGTGGAGGCTGCGTAATGGGTCAAAAAATCAATCCGGTCAGCTTTCGCCTGGGCATCAATCGTACCTGGGATTCACGCTGGTTCGCCAACAAGGGCGAATATGGTGATCTGCTGCATCAAGACATCAAGATCCGGAATTATCTTGAAAAAGAGCTGAAGGCTGCATCTATTGCCAAGGTGGTGATTGAGCGTCCGCACAAGAAGTGCCGGATTACCATTCATTCTGCCCGTCCCGGTATTATTATCGGCAAGAAGGGCGCGGATATCGAGGTCCTCAAGAAGAAGATTTCGAAGATGACAGATTCAGAAGTTCATCTGAATATTGTTGAAATTCGCAAACCTGAAATGGATGCAACTATTGTTGCCCAGTCGATTGCTCAACAGCTTGAACGCCGGGTTGCATTTCGCCGTGCTATGAAACGGGCGGTTCAATCTGCCATGCGTCTTGGTGCCGGTGGCATTCGTATCAATTGCGGTGGCCGTTTGGGCGGAGCTGAAATTGCCCGCATGGAATGGTACCGCGAGGGCCGGGTTCCACTTCATACAATGCGCGCCGATATAGATTATGGCACAGCAGAAGCTGCAACCGCCTATGGGAT
>JALTNS010000229.1:0-3749 GCA_027000565.1 Rhizobiaceae bacterium
TGAACGTGAAACAGTCTAACCGGCCCGCTTGCAATAGGCGGTTTCAACAGTATCGAGATTGTCAATTTCATGGCCGATCCGGCTAACCCAGCGCTCGCATGATGCCCGGGTTGCATGACAGGCCCTAGTGACAAATCCGCTATAGCCATCGCGCCCACTGCCATCATTAACCGTACCGGTGGCGATCGAATACCATTGTACAGTTCCCGCCCGGCGCATTTGTCCGCATTGTTTGGCACGTTGATAGTCGCCCGAGGCACCAGCAGCCTGTGCAGCAATTGTTAGTGGACCGGTTGACATCAATCCACCGGCAAGTGCGATGGCTAGAATAAATCGTGCGGTATTTTTCATGGTTGTTCTCCTTGAAAATCAAACCGTATGTCTTCATTGAGTGAAGTGTCGCATGGGGACACAATCCGCTCAAATCAACTGAACTCACCATATTGTGGGGTGAAATTATTCGCCAGGACATCAAATGCACTTGCCAAACCCGCTTGCATTATTTTTCGCCTTGCCCAAAACATTCACCCAAACCTTGACACTTGCGGAAATTGACTGTTTAAGGCCCAAATCTTTGTGAAAAGACCAAACTGAAGAGCAACCGAGCAGGCCCCGAAAAGGTATAAAGAGAGCCCGCAGGTCAACATCCGTCAGCGCGATGCGCCCACGGGTGGTTTTTTGCTTTGGTTTTTTCGAAACTGAACTTACCTTGATATCAATGATACAAGGCACAGGACCAAAACATGTTTGAATCACTGTCAGACAGACTGAGTGGCATTTTTGACGGGCTGACCCGACGCGGCGCACTGTCGGAAAAGGACGTCAACGCGGCTTTGCGCGAGGTGCGCCGGGCGCTGATCGAAGCTGATGTGGCGCTGGATGTGGTGCGCACCTTTGTTGATGCGGTGCGCGAAAAAGCCATTGGCGCCGATGTGGTCAAATCGGTCACGCCGGGCCAGATGGTCATCAAGATCGTCAGTGACCAGTTGGTCGATATGCTGGGTTCCGATGCCGAGACCATTGATCTTAATGCGCCTGCCCCGGTAACCATTATGATGGTCGGTCTGCAAGGCTCCGGTAAAACCACCACCACCGGTAAAATCGCCAAGCGGCTTACTGACAAACAGCGCAAAAAAGTTCTGATGGCCTCGCTCGACGTGCGCCGCCCGGCAGCACAGGAGCAATTGCGCCAACTGGGCGAGCAAACATCCATTGCCACATTACCGGTGATTGACGGTCAGTCGCCGGTGGATATCACCAAACGGGCAACGCAGGCGGCCAAACTTGGCGGCTACGATGTGTTGATCCTCGATACCGCCGGACGCACCCATATTGATGAACCGCTGATGATGGAAATGGCGGACATCAAGTCCGCTGGTAATCCGCATGAAATACTGCTGGTTGCTGATGCACTGACCGGTCAGGACGCGGTTAATCTCGCCCGCAATTTTGATGACCGGGTTGGTATTACCGGTTTGGTACTCACCCGAATTGATGGCGATGGCCGCGGTGGTGCGGCCCTTTCAATGCGCGCTGTCACCGGCAAGCCGATCAAGCTGATCGGTGTTGGCGAAAAGATGGAAGATCTTGAGGAATTCCATCCAAAACGCATTGCCGACCGTATTCTCGGCATGGGCGATATCGTCTCGCTGGTGGAAAAAGCGGCTGAAACCATTGATGCGGAAAAAGCCGCAATGATGGCCAAAAAGATGCAGAAGGGGCAGTTTGATCTAAACGACCTTTCAGAGCAACTGGGCCAGATGTCAAAACTTGGCGGCATGAGCTCCATTCTCGGCATGTTGCCCGGTATCGGCAAAATGAAAAAACAGATTGACGCCGCCGGCATGGATGACAGTGTATTCAAACGCCAGCAGGCGATCATTTCATCGATGACCCGTAAAGAACGCACCGCACCGAAGCTGCTCAATGCCAGTCGCAAAAAACGTGTGGCCGCCGGTTCCGGCACATCGGTGCAGGAAATCAACAAGTTGCTGAAAATGCACCGACAGATGGCCGATATGATGAAAAAGATGGGCGGCAAGGGCAAACGCGGCATGCTTGGCGGGCTTGGTTCGATGATGGGCGGCGGTATGCCGCCTGGAATGGGTGGCGGAATGGGTGGAATGCCCCCCGAAATGGCCAATATGGACCCAAAACAGCTTGAGCAAATGGCCAAACAAATGGGCGGTCCCGGCGGGATGCCCAAGCTGCCCGGTCTTGGCGGGCCAAAACTGCCCGGTTTGGGTGGAGGCAAAAAATGACCACTGATATCGACCCCAAGGAAGAACTTGCCCGCTATCGCGCTTCGATTGACAATTTCGATGCAGCTCTCATTCACATATTGGCCGAGCGCTTTCGCAAGACCCGGCAGGTGGGTGAACTGAAAGCCAAATATGATCTGCCGCCAGCTGACCCGGAACGCGAAAAAGAACAGATTGCGCGATTGCGCAGGCTGGCTGAAAAATCCGACCTCGACCCTGAATTTGCCGAAACATTCATGGCATTCATCGTCAGGGAGGTTATCCGCCATCACAAGAGTATCCGGGGCTGACCCGGTTATGAAATTCAACACACAATTCCAACTTCAAGAAAACCCAAGGAACAAACCAAATGGCTACCAAAATTCGCCTCGCCCGTGCAGGCTCCAAAAAACGCCCCTTCTACCGCATCGTTGTTGCTGACGTTCGTGCCCCGCGCGACGGTCGCTTTATCGAGCGCGTTGGCTCTTACAACCCGCTTTTGGCCAAGGACAGCGCTGAACGGGTTGTGCTTAATGTAGAGCGCATTCAGCATTGGCTTGAAAAAGGCGCGCAGCCAACCGACCGCGTATTGCGTTTTCTTGATGCTGCTGGTCTTGCCAAGCGGGAAGCCCGCAATAACCCGAATAAAGCCAAACCTGGCCAGAA
This sequence comes from Rhizobiaceae bacterium, assembly GCA_027000565.1. Lineage (GTDB taxonomy): Bacteria > Pseudomonadota > Alphaproteobacteria > Rhizobiales > Rhizobiaceae > SZUA-100. Next base: position 2,907 of record JALTNS010000229.1, read on the forward strand.
GGCTCAGGAACGGGTTGAAGAAAAAGCTGCTGCCGCCGCCGACAAGGCAGAAGCGTTGAAAGCTGCTGAAGAAGAAGCCAAAGCGGCCGCAGCCGAGGCAGCTGAAGCCGAAGCTGCACCGGCGGAAGAAGAAGCAAAAGCCGAATAATCGGATTTGTGATAAAGGTTTGCGGGCGGCGATTGTGCCGCCCGTTTTGTTTGGAAAAGTTAAACCGCCATGAAAAAACTCGCCCACCCTGTCCTGCTTGCCCAGATTGGCGCACCGCATGGTGTGAAGGGAGAAGTGCGGGTGAAGTCATTCACCGGCGATCCGATGGCGCTGGCTGACTACGGGCCGCTATTTTCAGCCGATGGCCGAAGATTTGAAATCACTTCGTTGCGTCCGGCAAAAACAGTACTGGTGGTGCGTTTCAAGGGTATCAATTCGCGCAACGAGGTTGAAAACCTTAATAGGCTTGAACTCTTTGTCGAGCGCGCAATGCTGCCCGATAACACCGAAGAAGATGAGTTTTATATTGCAGATCTTGTGGGCATGGCGGTACAGGATCAATCCGGCGATGTTATTGGAACTGTCCTTGATGTGCCCAATTTTGGCGCCGGCGACATGCTGGAGATTGCACCGGATGCGGACAGTGGCAAAGGCACGCAAAGCTATTATCTCGCTTTCACCCGGCAAACCGTTCCTGAAATTGATTTTGACAATAACCGGTTGACCGTTTTCCCTCCGGTCGAGGTCAGCGGACGGGAGGAGAAATGAGTTTTCGCGCTTCCGTCCTTTCGCTTTACCCGGAAATGTTTCCAGGGCCTCTGGGGTTTTCACTGGCCGGACGCGCTCTTGAAAAA
>JALTNS010000229.1:3759-4929 GCA_027000565.1 Rhizobiaceae bacterium
CTTGATATCCACCAGATCCGCGATTTTGCCAGTGATAAACATTCAAGTGTTGATGATACCCCGTCGGGGGGTGGTGCCGGAATGGTGCTGCGCGCCGATGTGCTGGCCAAGGCCATCGACCATGCTTCACCCGAGGGCGACAACCGCCCGCGCTTGCTGATGAGTCCGCGCGGCATACCGCTCACCCAAAAATTCGTCCGCGATCTTGCCACCGGCGAAGGCGTAACGATTATCTGTGGCCGATTTGAGGGGGTCGACGAACGGGTAATCGAAGCCCGTGGGCTGACCGAAGTATCGATTGGCGATTATATTTTATCCGGCGGCGAACCGGCGGCGCTAGCGCTGCTGGATGCAACGGTGCGGCTTTTGCCCGGTGTGATGGGCAATCAACGCTCCGGCGATCAGGAAAGTTTTGAGCAGGGCCTGCTTGAACATCCGCACTATACCAGACCGCAGGTTTTCGAAGGAAGGGCCATTCCCGATGTGTTGACCAGCGGCAATCATCGCGCAGTTGACCAATGGCGGACAAAACAGTCGCGCGCCTTGACCCATAAGCGAAGACCCGACCTTGCAACCGGCGAAAAACCGAAAAAAGTTACCTGATTGCTGTCGACAAATCCGGTATTTTGGCGTATGGACCCCCAAATTTTCCAAAAATAGGAAAAATTCCGAAAACCGGAAAGATTGAGTTAATCGACCGGGTCGTGGCTTGCCATGACCGTCGGGTGCCAAAAGCGGGTTAGCCGCATATGTTTGACACCTGATTTGCGCCGCTCTTGCTTGAGACAACAAACACATTCTGTCATCAAAACATGGCGGCAGATGCAAATTAAAAGGTTATGACGATGAATATCATTGAGGAACTTGAGGCTGAGCAAGCCGCGGCAATCGACGCCAAGCGCAAACTGCCAAATTTTGAACCGGGTGACACCGTGCGTGTTCTGGTTCGTGTGACTGAGGGTTCCCGCACCCGTGTTCAGGCCTATGAAGGGGTCTGCATTGCGCGCAAAGGCTCCGGTATCAACGAAAGTTTCACCGTTCGCAAAATCTCCTATGGTGAAGGCGTTGAACGTGTTTTCCCGATGTATTCGCCACTGGTTGAGGGCGTTGAAGTTGTTCGCCGTGGCCGTGTTCGCCGCGCCAAACTTTATTACCTGCGCGGTCTGCGCG
>JALTNS010000230.1:0-14749 GCA_027000565.1 Rhizobiaceae bacterium
TGATAAAACCATTATGCGGCTCGGCAAAAAACCAATGATTGCCCATGCGCTTGAAAAACTGGAAAAACAGGCGGGGCCGTTGATGATCAACGCCAATGGGAATGTCGAGCGTTTTGAGCATCTCGAGTATCCGGTTGTTGCTGATGTTTTTCCCGGCCATGCTGGCCCGTTGGCAGGTATTTTAACCGCAATGCGCTGGACCCGGGAGAACAATGCCAATGCCCGCTGGGTGATTACGGCTGCTGCTGACACACCGTTTTTGCCAGATGATCTTGTCGGTCGGTTGCTTGCCGCAGCAAGCCACAACAACAAGACGATTGCGCTGGCCTGTTCGGGTGAGCGAATACACCCGGTCGTCGGGGTTTGGCCGGTTGATCTTGCTGATGATCTGGAGGCTTTTTTGCAAAATGGCGGCAGTCGAAAAGTTCTTGATTTTGTCGAGAACCATACCCTGGCAAAAGTGCCATTCAAAGGCATCATGATTGGAGATATTGAAATCGACCCGTTTTTTAATGTGAATAATCCAGAAGACCTGGAAGTTGCCGAAGCTGTGCTGGCTGAATTGGCGGAAATATCGCAATGATGCCGGCAATATTTGGCATTACGGGTTGGAAAAACTCCGGTAAAACCCGGCTGGTGGCCGGGATCGTTGAAAACATCACCGGTCGCGGGTTTACCGTTTCTACGGTAAAACATGCCCATCATGGATTTGATGTGGACAAGCCCGGTACTGATTCATTCGCACACCGGGAGGCCGGTGCGAAGGAAGTTGCATTGTTGTCCGGTCGCCGCTGGGTTTTGATGCACGAGATGCGAGAAGAAAACGAACTCAAACTGGAGGATATTTTGGCCAAGCTGGAACCCTGTGATCTGGTGATTATCGAGGGATTCAAATCATACCCGCACCCGAAAATTGAAGCGACACGAGCGCAAACCAAACGCGATCTACCCCTGTGGCCGAACGACAATTCAATTGTTGCAATTGCAGCGGATTATCCGATTGAAAACTGCGACCGGACTGTGTTTAATCTTAATGATATCAAATTGATGTCTGATTTTATTCTCAAACACCTGAAACTGGGTTAACCATGAACCTGCCACCCCGCCAATTGATCGACGATTGTTTTTTACACGACAAGGACCGGCTTCGTCATCAAGAGGCTGTAGATTTACTGAATTCACGGCTTGGCGTGATTGTTGGGTCGAACGAATTAGATCTGTCCAAGGCCAGTGGACGGATTCTGGCAGATGACATCATCGCGCCACAAAATGTTCCGCTGCATAACAATGCGGCTGTAGATGGCTATGCATTTTGCATGGCGGATTATGCCATCAACGAGGGTCGATTCCCGATATCAGCGAGAATAGCCGCCGGGGACTTGTCGCCCGAACCATTGGCAAAAAATTCTGCTGCCCGAATTTTTACCGGTGCAACCATGCCAAAGGGGGCAGACAGTGTTGTCATGCAGGAAGATTGTGTCATTGATGATGTCGATGGCAAATCATATGTATCCATTCCTGATGGTTTGAAACCCGGCGCAAACTGGCGAAAAGCTGGAGAAGATGTCAAATCCGGTGAGAAAATACTGACCGTTGGGCAAAAACTGCGGCCACAGGATATTGCTGCCATAGCTTCCACAGGACAGGCAAGAATTAAAGTCTGGAACAAATTACGGGTTGCGCTGATTTCCACCGGTAATGAGCTTTTGAGACCGGGCACCAAAATTGCGCGCGGACAAATTTACGATTCCAATCATTTTTTACTGTCCGCACTATTGCAAGCCAGCTGCGTTGAAATTACCGACTACGGGATCATAGCAGACAACAAGGAAGCGATTGCAGGGGCATTGCTGAATGCTGCTTCCAACAACGATGTGATTTTGACCACCGGCGGAGCCTCTCGCGGTGAAGAGGACCATATTACAACGGTGCTGGATGAAATTGGTAGACGGCACATGTGGCAAATGGCGATCAAACCCGGGCGCCCGATGATGTTTGGCCAGATATCGACAGGCGATAATCCCGGCGATAACCCCGATAAGAATGATTGTCTGTTTTTTGGCCTGCCCGGCAATCCGGTTGCTGTGATGGTGTGTTTCTTGATGTACGCTCAGCCATCCCTGGCTATGTTGTCCGGAGGGAAATGGAAAGACCCTGTGCGGTATCCGATACCGGCAGATTTTGAGATCAAAAACAAAAAACCGGACCGGCGTGAATTTCTGCGAGGACAGCTTGTCAAGAGTGACGATGGCAATTTGACAGTCAGCAAATATCAACACGACGGCTCGGGCATGATTTCATCCCTGCGACAGGCTGGCGGACTTATTGAAATTGAAGAAAACAAAACTTCTGTTCAGGTTGGTGAATTCGTGAATTTCATCCCTTTTAGTGAATTTGGCATCGTTTGATTGCGAGGATTGCCGCGTTTTCAGCCTGTATTTTAGGTTGCAATCAAACTATGAATATTTAAACATGTGGCCAGCTTGAGGGTATCAATACACCCTCAAACGAGAATTAAACAAAAACCATACATGGGAGATATAACCACATGAAAATTTTCAAGAAAATTACCATGGCTGTGGCTGCGATTGCCATTGCAGCCAGTGCCGGAATTGCCCAGTCACAGGAAATGCGCAAAGTGCGTGTTGGTACAGAAGGTGCCTATCCTCCATTTAACAGTCTCAATGCGGCTGGCAAGCTTGAGGGCTTCGATATTGATATTGCCAATGCGCTTTGCGAGCAGGCAAAACTCAAATGTGAATTTGTTGTGCAGGATTGGGATGGCATGATCCCGGCCCTACTGGCAAACAAGTTTGATGTTATCATCGCGTCGATGTCGATTACCGACGAGCGCATGAAGAAGATTGATTTCACCAACAAATATTACAACACACCGCCAGCCATCGCCGTACCAAAGGATTCAAAGATTACCGGTATAACCGACGCGGATCTGAAAGGCGTGGCACTTGGTGCCCAGTCATCGACCACTCACTCCAACTATGCTGAAGCGAAGCTTGGTAGTGCTAATTTGAAGCTTTATCCGACACCGGATGAATATAAGGCGGATATTGCATCTGGCCGGATCGATGCGGTTATAGATGATGTGACTGTGCTTGACGCCTGGATTAAAAGTGACGCCGGTGCATGCTGTAAAATCATTGGTACTCTTGTCCCTGACGACAAGATCAATGGTATCGGTGCAGGCATTGGGCTTCGCAAGGGTGAAGATGATCTGAAAAAGATTTTCAACGACGCAATTGATGCAATTCGTGCCAACGGCACCTACAAGAAGATCAATGACAAGTATTTTGCATTCGACGTCTATGGCTAACTGTTGAAATCGATACGCAATATCAGGCGGGGCCAATGGTCCCGCCAGAAACCAGGTTTGTTCGTCCCTCTGACCCGTTCCGGCCACAGCAATGGATAATGCACTGACATTGCTTTCTTTCGGTGCTGAGGGATGGGGCGATGAAATCGCATATGGCACATTTATAACCATATCGCTGGCGTTGGCGACATTGCCGCTGGGACTGGTGATGGGCTTTTTCCTGGCGCTGGCCAGACAATCGGACGAACCGAGTCTCCAGACATCGGCCAATATTTACATAACCATTTTTCGCGGCCTTCCCGAGCTGCTTACGCTGTTTATCGTCTATTTTGGCTTTCCAATCGGGCTAAATCTGATTGTCCACGATTTGCTGGGATATGAAATTATCGATGTAAGCAGTTTCCTCGCTGGTATGATCGCGCTAGGCGTGGTGTTTTCTGCCTATGCCAGCGAAGTGTTTACATCTGCTTTCAAGGGCATCAGCCAGGGCCAGTATGAGGGTGGGTACGCGCTTGGCCTTTCAAATTTTTCAACCATGCGATTGATCATATTACCGCAATTAATCCGGCTGTCATTGCCCGGTCTTTCCAATCTCTGGCTAATTCTGCTGAAGGAAACCGCTTTGGTCTCGGCAATCGGATTGACCGATATTTTGCGGTCGTCCGGCATTGCTGCGCGGGTATCAAAGGAACTATTTTTGTTTTTTGGCGTGGCGTTCCTCATCTATCTGGTTTTATCAATCATTTCTTCCCTGGGTATTGTCGCAATTGAACGATGGTCGAAACGTGGCGAGGGTCTTAGATGAGCCCTTCTGAAAATACCGGGGTTGTAGAATTTTTTGAACGACCGCCGCCGCAGGCCAAAAAATGGTCGAAAGCCCGCATCCTCGGGATAATTCTGCTAGGCCTTTGGATCGCCGCCGGCCTTGGTCTGATATATTATCTGTTTGCGGCCTATACGCAAGAATTTGCCGACAAATACGCCTTGAAATTTCTGCGCGGGATTTGGGTAACGTTTCAGATCGTTGGCCTCTCGCTGATTTTTGGTGCGCTGCTTTCGTTTCCCGTAGCTTTAGGGCGTCTATCCAAAAACCGACTTATAGGCGGCATTGCTTTTGGATATTCCTACCTTATGCGAGGCACACCGCTCTTAGCGCAAACCTATCTGGTTTATTACGGGCTTGGGTCATTTAACAAAGAACTGCAGGCGATCGGACTTTGGTGGTTTTTTCGCGATGCGTTTAATTGTGTTGTCCTTATATTCACTCTGAATACCGCTGCCTATCAGGCCGAAATTTTGCGTGGTGCCATTGAAAATGTCGAAAAGGGGCAAACCGAAGCCGGGCAGGCTTTGGGGATTCCCAAATTGGTCATTTTCTGGAAAATTGTCTTGCCGCAGGCATTGATTACCGCCCTTCGACCGTATGGAAATGAAATCATCCTGATGATCAAGGGCTCGGCTATCGCTTCACTGGTCACCGTGTTTGATCTCATGGGTGAAACCCGCCGGGCCTATTCACGATCGTTCGATTTCCAGACCTATATCTGGGCAGCTATTTTGTATCTCAGCGTTGTGGAGACCCTGCGTCGATTGTGGGACAAGTTTGAAAACTACCTCACACGGCATTTGCAGCGTGACAGTGAATAAAACTCATTTTGGCGGCCGCAAATTCCAGCTGCCCAACGCGCCCTTATTGTAGTCTTCCGGTCTGGTAGACATCTGCAAATATTCTGCTTTTGCCCAACGGTTGGCCATGTTTCCATAAAGGCTTGAAAACGGATTGCCGGACTGGCCTGTCGTGTGGATATACAGCGATTTGTCAAGATCAGAGAAGTCATAAATCGCACGATAGCTGGCACCGTGGACTGACCGGTCTGGATTTTTTTCATCGTTAAAGTCTGTTGCACCGCGGTTAAGCGTATATCGACCACCACCGGAGGGTTCTGTCACCGTAAACAGCATGGACAAAGGCCAAACGCGGGAAAACGGGCGGTGTTCGCCATACATCTCATGCGCCTTGCCCCAGCGCCAGCTGTTGGTGTTTTTGCCATATTTTTCGCGAAGTTCCGCCATTGCGACATTTAGGGATTTTCCGATTATTTCGCTACAAGGTTCAGTGCGGGATGTTGTGCGGTTGTCGCACCAATTGCGGGCACCACCTTGCTCAAACAGGCGAATTAGCGCCGTTGCCCGCTGGTTATTAAAAGACTTGAATGCCGAACCAAGGTCATCCTTGTAAATGGCTTTCACCAGAACTCTTATCCAGTTGTTCATAATCAACGGTTCTGGCCGTGACATATCCATCTCCGCGTTCCAGATTTTCATCTGCTCAATTATGTCAGCATTTTCTGCTGAAACCCCACTGGCATCGGCAGTCATTATAGTTTTCAACTTGTCGAAGGCGGGGGAATATATATCGCCCTGAGCAGCTTTCATGGTCGCCATTGAATGTTTGATGTTGGAATTGACAATCAGTTTCTGAATTCGGTTATGGCGAAACAATTCTTCCCAGTCATAGGTCAAAAACGGTTTATAATCCTTGCCAACAAAACGGGAGTTTGCGGTGCCAATCGCCCCGGCAACGGGGTTTCGGTAAAGTGGCAGCTGATCTTTTGGAACCGCTTCCCGCCAGTCGTATTTTGCAAGCCAACCCGGCGAAGGTGCCCTTCCCTCGATTTCATTTTCAGCGCTGCGCACCGGAATCAGCGCCGGCGCATAAAGACCGATCGTTCCTTTGGTATCAGCAACAGCCATTGCCTGCATGGGCGATAACAGCTTGCTGACGGTATTCACATAGTCATCAAATGTATCTGCATACATGATAGCCAGTGCGGATTCCATGCTGGTATCTTTTGACGAAAAACCGGTCCACTGCAAAGCTGCCACATATTTGGAGGGAAGCATTTTATCCGTATTTTTATAAAAACCCGGCAGGACAGGCCCATGCCGTGTGCTGCGACGGGTAAATTTGAAGTCTTCGCCGCCCTTGATTTTTATAATCTCTTCTTTTTGGTCAAACTGCTGCCACCCGACTGGTGTACGGTACTGATTATTGTTGGTCTCGTTGATTTCTTCAATAAACACGTCTTGAACATCTGCGCCCGCATTGGTGAAACCCCAGGCAACACCATCGGTGCGACCGAGCAAAATCAACGGCGTGGCAGGCAGGCTGGCGCCAATGATATTACGTTTTTTGCCTTTTCCTTCAAATGAAAGATGCGCCAGATACCAGAGCGCTGGCGAGCCAAAGGACAAATGGGGGTCGTTGGCCAGGAGCGGTTTACCGCTTGCGGTTCGAGATCCGGAAACCACCCAGTTGTTTGAAGCCCAAATCCCCACATTGGGAAACAACAGGTTCAGCGGATCAGCTTTATTGCTGGCGGTGCGGGCGTCGTCACCAATGCTTGCAACTTCAACCGGCTTTTTCAAACCATATAGTTTTTGCAAATCGGGCAGTGGTTTGGGATTGTCCATTGGCCCGACCGGGTACAGATCGTCAATCTCTTTTGGCGTTATGCCATTTGCTGCAAATGCGAGCCGCGAAAACTCGTTGCTCATATTTTTTGACAGGTTGAGCGACATCATCTTTAAGGTGAGGAGGGAATGTTCGGGCCGCCATTGCTCGGGTTTGTGCCCCAAAATCAGGAATTCAGGCGGCAGCGATGGTTCAAACAACCGGGTTTTGCGGTTGATAAAGGCATTCACACCCCGTGAATAGGCTTGCAAACCCTCCAGGGTTTCTTTTGACAGCACATCGAGTGATTTTTTTGATTGTTCCAGAAACCCAAGTGTGCGCAAGAATACGTCAGTATTTTTTGTTGCCAAACCAAACATTTCAGAAAGACGCCCCTGCCCGGACATTCGCAATACTTCCATTTGCCAAAGTCTGTCCTGGGCGTGGGCAAAACCGAGCGCTGCCAGGGCATCATTTCTGGTTTTAGCCTCGATATGGGGAACACCTTCCTTGTCCCGGACAATCGAAACCGGCGCTGACAATCCGGCAATTTCAATGTCACCGGAATATGGCTGGACTGTACGTACAAGAATGGCATAGCCCAATGCGGCTGCAACGGCGCCCAACAACAGAAGTGCAAAAAAGCCTCTAATTCCCCATTTCAACATTGATCGCATTCGGCTACATCCCTTATGTGTTTGTATTGCATTGTGAAGGGGAGATCAGGTCATGGCAAGAGTCGCATTTATCGGACTTGGGGTAATGGGTTATCCAATGGCGGGCCATTTGGCCGCAAAAGGTGATCATGATGTTACCGTCTACAATAGAACCACCGAAAAGTCTGAAAAATGGGTGGCGGAATATGGCGGAAGCTTCGCAGCAACACCAAAAGAAGCCGCCAAAGATGCCGATTTTGTCTTTGCCTGTGTCGGTAATGACGACGACCTTAGGTCAGTTACTCTTGGCGAACACGGCGCATTCAGCGCCATGAGACCGGGTTCTATATTCATCGACAACACCACCGCCAGCGCCCGGATCGCTCGTGAATTGGCAAATTCTGCCGAGGATGGTGGATTTGGTTTTCTCGACGCTCCTGTTTCCGGCGGCCAGGCCGGGGCTGAAAATGGCGTCTTGACCGTCATGGCAGGTGGCAAACAGGGCGTTTTTGATCGCGCCGTACCGATTATTGAATGTTACGCCAGAATGGTTGGCCTGATGGGCGATGTTGGCGCCGGGCAACTGACCAAAATGATGAACCAGATTTGCATTGCAGGTCTCATGCAGGGATTGTCGGAGGCTATCCATTTTGGCAAAAATTCCGGATTAGATATTGAAAAGGTTATCGAAGTTATCTCCAAGGGGGCAGCAGGTTCATGGCAAATGGAAAACCGATATAAAACCATGGATGATGGATTTTATGATCACGGTTTTGCGGTTGACTGGATGCGCAAGGACCTTTCGATTTGTCTGGATGAGGCCAAAAAGAATGGCACAAGCCTGCCGGTAACGGCATTGGTAGATCAATATTACGCGGACGTTCAGACCATGGGTGGAAATCGCTGGGACACCTCATCATTGCTGGCAAGGCTTGAGAAGTTTGGTGAATAGAATTGGTTCGCACAGTACATAGTGCTGAACAGGTCATCGCCAAACTGAAAGCGTTGGAAAACCCTGAAACATTGGCGGGAAAAGCTCATTTTGGTATTGATGTATCCAAAGCACTTGGGCTTTCAATGCCGCAAATTCGCGGAATCGCCAAACAGATTGTTAAAGATCATCAATTGGCCGAAGCAATGTGGCAGGCGGACATCCATGAAACCCGGTTGATTGCCAGCATGATCGATATTCCTTCCGAAGTAACCGAAGAACAGATGGATCGTTGGGTTTTGGGCTTTAATTCCTGGGATATATGCGACCAGACCTGCGGTGAATTGTTTGACCGTACACCGTTTGCGATTTTGAAGGTCCATGAATGGGCCATACGCGAAGAGGAATTCGTCAAACGCGCTGCATTTGCATTGGTTGCCTGGCTGGCGGTCCACGCCAAAAAAATGCCGGACCATGAGCTGTTGCAGTTCCTGCCATTAATTGAAGCTCAATCCACCGATCCGCGAAATTTTGTTAAAAAGGCAGTAAACTGGGCATTGCGCCAAATTGGCAAGCGTTTAGCTGAACTTCACACCCCTGCCCTGAAGCTGGCAATGGAATTATCGGGATCGCCAGACAAAACCGCGCGCTGGATTGGCAAAGATGCGGTAAAGGAGCTGTCTGCAGAAAAAATACGCTTTCGGTTGGGAGTTTCCTGATTTCATTCCCCCAGGCGAATGTAGTCAAGCGGCAGCTTGGTTGTATATTTGATTTGTTCCATGGCAAAGCTGGAGCTGACATCAAGAATATCGACCTTGGCAATCAACCGTTGATAAAACGCGTCATAGGCTTGTATATCCGGCACCACGACCCGTAATAGATAGTCGACATCACCGCTCATTCGATAAAACTCAACCACCTCGGGCAGTTCACTGACCACCTTCGCGAAGTTTTTCAACCAATCGGCAGCGTGTTGGGAAGTGCGAATAGATACAAACACCGTGACTTTGGTGTTGACCTTGGCAGGATCAAGGACAGCCACCCGTTGGCGAATAACTCCGTCTTCCTCCAGTTTTTGAATGCGCCGCCAACATGGTGTGGTCGACAGTCCAACCCTCTTGCCAATTTCAGCGACCGGCATGGTCGCGTCGTCCTGTAACAGAGTGAGAATTTTACGGTCCAGTCGATCCATGATTATAGACTTGTTGAAATGAGTTTCTGTGGAGATGGGTTATATCAGCGGTTTTTTGAACTGAGTTCAACAATTTTCTGCCAATTATAGGAAATAATTCTAAATCCCTAAATCAACCGTTTTATTTCCTTTCTGAGCACAGGCAACAGATCCGCATCAAACCAGGAGTTCTTTCTCAACCATCCATTGTTACGCCATGAAGGGTGCGGGAGCGGCAAGATTTTCGGCAATCCCCGGCGGTTAAATAGATTTTGCCAATTTTGCACGGTCGCAGTGAGCGTTTTTGATCGATCGTCCCCCAGATGCCAGGCTTGTGCATATTGGCCAATCAGTAAGAGCAGTTCGATTTGCGGCATGTTTTCAAATATTTGCCTGTGCCATTGAAGCGCACATTCCTTACGCGGTGGCAGATCGCTCCCCTTTTTGTCATTGCCAGGAAAACAAAACCCCATCGGCACGATGGCGAGCTTGTCCGGGTTATAAAAATCGGCCTTACTGATTTGCATCCAGTCGCGCAATCTGTCTCCGGATGGATCGGTGAAAGGAATACCGCTGGCATGAACCCGCGCACCTGGTGCCTGACCGGCAATGCAAATCCTTGCGGTTGTTGAGAGTTGCACCACAGGCCGGGGTTCATGAGGCAATGGTGTCGATAACGGCGCATCAATGCAAAGCCTGCATTGGGCTATGTTTTCTGCAAGAACTGCAATTATCGAAGTGCCCGACATATGATCAGGCTTTGGCGCTGGGCCTTGCTGATACTGCCTTGTACCAGCGCATCAGATTATCGCAATCTTCAGGCAAAGGCACCCGCGCCGGCTTCATAAAATCGATTGAGATCATCGCGGTAATGTCCGCAATGGTGAACCGGTCTCCGGCGATAAACTCCCGGGATTTCAATTCATCATCCATCCAGCGAAGAGTTTTTTGTGCTTTTGGTTTATTAGCCTCCCCCCATTCCGGTATTTGCGGCACTTCCCATTCTTTCATCGCCGGGTGCGCATGTCTGAATGCCTGGGCAACCGGCATCAACAGGTGAAGTTCCATCCGCCTTGACCACATCTCGACAATTGCCTTGTCGAGCGCATCGATGCCCATAAGCGGCGGATCCGGATTCAATTCTTCAAAATACCGGCATATGGCAACGGTTTCCGAAATTATTGTGCCATCGTCGAGTTCAAGAACCGGTAACCGTTGCAACGGGTTACGGGCGGTAACCTTTTGCGAGCGGTGTTCCATTGCCCCCATATCGATCGGCTCCAGCGGCACTTCAACACCTTTTTCTGCCAAAAATATACGTACACGCCGGGGATTTGGTGCTCTTCCGCCATCAAATAGTTTCATTTGTTGTTCCTTGATTTTTCCGATGTTCAACTGGCATAATGCAGTTGATAAACATCGTAGATGCTGTGGTTAAAACCGTGCAATGTTTTTCAGCCATTGCCAAATACTTTTGGCAATTCCTACGATTTGTTGATCTTGAGGCTTGTTGTCTTTTCGCCAATCTGCCGGATCAACAAACTGCCCGGCCCAAATACCCCGTTTGGCAGCCTTTGCGATTGCCTGTTCTTTTGGATAGTCGTTTGATGAAACAGCCCAGCCAGCCAACACCATTTCCTTGTTCATGGAAGAACCGCGCTTGAACTGTTCAGCTGTTGCACATACGGCCAACAGCCGGTCATAAATATCGAATTGCCAGCCGCGGCAGGTCAGCTTTTTTCGATTCATCAACCCGCGCAAGGTTCGGGTAGCCAGACGGCCGCAGGGATAGGTTTCGCCGGACCTTTCGCATTGCTGGTTTTGCTCAGGCGCGTCAATGCCAATCAACCGGATTGAATTGCCATCGATTCGGATTGTATCACCATCAACAATCCGCGCCTGACCTGATACAGTATCAGCGTCCCGGTTGTAACGAATAACCACCATCAATAACCCAATCATCACCAGAATGATCAGCAAGTCGGCGATCAATCGCATTCTGGAGCGTCTGGTCCTGAAAAATATTGCCAATAAAGCTCTCCTTGTCGGCAGTTGTTAACGATTATTTCTATCCTGTAAACGAATATAGGGTTCTCAAATTACGGCTTTTTATCTTCCTTCCGGCTATTGCAAAACAGCCGACAGAATTGAACTCGAACGAACAAGCGATTTATGCCAAAAACCAGAACAACAGGCATGGACAAGAATGTTGTCGACCGGACAAGGCGTGAAGGCAAATCTGCGCGTGCGGTCAAGGATGTCCGACACCGGTTGAACTCACCGCGCGCGGATGCCCATGAATTTGAACGCGAGTTGCTGCGGTCATTTGCCCAAAATCACATTAATGCAGCCTTTTTGTTTCCGGCAATAATTATTGCTGTGGGAATTGTCAGCTTTCAGTGGCTTGGCCTTACCATGTCGCTTGTATGGGCCAGCTTGATGATGTTGGCCTATGGTTTGTTTTTACTTCTTTGCCGTCGTCTGGTCGCTGTGGAATTATCGGATGTGGACCCGGTACTTTGGAAACGCCGCTTCATGCGATCCATCCCAATAATTGGAATGGGTTGGGTTGCGTTATTTTTAAAGCCGGATCCATTGGAAATGTCCCTCAATATTCAGGTCATGCAGTTTTCGGTTTTGTTGTGTGTCATGGCGCTGGTTGCAATGACCTCGTATTCTATCAAGTTCTTTTCGCTCATGGCCATTGGTCCGGCAGCACTGTTGCTGACATTGCGATTTGGTGTGAACTTCGATCCGGTATCCATCACCATGGGTGCGGTGCTGATCAGCGCTCAGGCATTTTTCAGTGTCATGGGCAACCGTCTGTATTTTAACGCCAGTACAAACTTGAAAAACCAGGCGGAAAAAGATCAGCTAATCGCTGAGCTAGAAATGGCCAGTTCTATATCTGAAGAATCACGGCGGAGAGCAGAAGAGGCAAACCTGGCAAAGTCACGTTTCCTGGCTACCATGAGCCATGAATTGCGTACACCGCTCAATGCCATTCTTGGTTTTTCAGAAGTTATGGTCAAAGAGGTTTTAGGCCCGCTCAACAACAAAACATACCGTGAATACCTCAGTGATATTCACAGCTCAGGTTCGCACCTGCTTGAATTGATCAATGAAATTCTGGATTTATCGCGGGTTGAGGCCGGGCGGTACAATCTGCACGAAGAAGCGGTTTATCTGGATTATCTGGTTAGCGATTGTGAACAACTGATCAAACTGAAAGCAAAAAACAAGGGTATTAAAATCAATAAACAGTGTGAACTGGATTTGCCCAAGGTTTGGATCGACGAGCGCGCCATTCGCCAGGTAATCCTGAATCTTTTGTCCAATGCTTTGAAATTCACACCCACATCTGGAACAATCTGGATCAAAATTGGCTGGACTGCAGGAGGTGGCCAGTATGTTTCAATCAGGGATAACGGTCCAGGCATACCCGAAGATGAAATACCGGTTGTGTTATCTTCATTCGGGCAAGGTTCGATTGCGATCAAAAGCGCAGAGCAAGGCACCGGTCTGGGCCTTCCAATCGTTCAGGCGCTGATTGAAAAACATCAAGGTGCATTTGAGTTGAAGTCAAAACTGCGCGCCGGAACCGAAGTAATCATCACATTACCAAGCACCAGAGTAATGGAAGTGATGGAGCCCATTGGTCAGGAATCCCCGTCCATGACAACGCCAGAACCAGAAAAAAAACGGGGCCGGTCTTTATTTGAAAGTCGCAAAAACAGAGCCTGATCCAACCATTATTTTCTCACGGATATTCCGACGAATTCAATCCTTGTTGCTGACACCGGCAGATTCAAATGTTGCCATGCCTGAATGGCAAAGTGCTGCAGCTTTAACAATTCCCGCGGCCAGTGCGGCGCCAGACCCCTCACCCAGCCGCATTCCCAGGTCCAGCAATGGTTTTTTGCCCAGTTTCTCAACAGCCTTGATGTGAGCAGGTTCTGCAGATACATGGCCAATCAGGCAATGGTCGAGTGCGGTCGGGTCTGCTGCATGCAATATAGCCGCAGCTGCTGTTGCTACATAACCATCGATGATTACCGGAATGCGTTGCATACGCCCGGCCAATATGGCACCGGCCATAGCGGCAAATTCACGCCCGCCAAGCCGTCGCAAGACCTCAAGCGGGTCTTGCAAATGAAATTTGTGCAGTTCTATGGCTAGTTCAATCACATCCACCTTGCGGGCGATACCAGCTTCATCCGAACCGGCACCGGGCCCAACCCACTCCGCAGCCGTACCGCCAAAAAGCGCATAATATATTGCTGCTGCAATGGTCGTGTTGCCGATGCCCATTTCACCAATGCACAACAAATCAGTGCCGCCGGCTATGGATTCCATGCCATAGGCCATGGTCGCAGCACAGGTTTTTTCATCCATTGCAGGTTCTTCAGATATATTACCTGTCGGCAGTTCCAGCGCCAGATCAAAGACCTTCAGGCCAAGATCATGGGCAACGCATATCTGGTTGATAGCCGCGCCACCGGCTCCAAAATTGGCAACCATCTGCGCTGTCACATCTGAGGGAAATGGCGATACACCCTTGGCTGTTACGCCATGGTTTCCTGCAAAAATTGCAACCAGTGGCCGGTTGATCCGCGGAGAACGACCACTCCATGTGGCAAGCCAGATGGCAATTTCCTCCAGTCGCCCCAATGCGCCTGGTGGCTTGGTCAACATTGCGTCGCGTTCGGCTACTTTTTGCGCCGCCGCGGTGTCTGGTCCCGGCATGGTGCGCAATAAATTGCGTATATCATCAAAAGGCAGGCCGGATTGGCTCATCGTATTTATCCATCTAGTATGCAAGGCCGTTGTCGGAATGTCTGAACCAGCATATAAAACCGTACAAGGGATTAATGAAACCGCAATTGCGCCCCACAATTGTCGCAGCCAATATATCAACAGAAAATCAGGAATTGATCTGTTCCCATGAATATAAAAAATCAGGATTCAGGTTCAATTCGCGTTGCATCGGGCCAGATCATTTCAGCGATCATGTTTTTATCACGATTGCCTCTCAATCGGCTGGCGGAAATATTTTCAGTAGATTCCGGAAAATTGCGATTTGACGAGACCGCACGGTATTTTGGCATTGCGGCAATCGTAATCGCCTTTCCCGCCGCAGCGATATTATCAATTATGATTGTCCTGGGTTTTTCGTCATTTGCCGCAGCCTCATTGTCCATGGTGG
>JALTNS010000230.1:14759-17266 GCA_027000565.1 Rhizobiaceae bacterium
CCATGGTGGTGTTTGTCTTGACCACCGGTGCTTTGCATGAAGATGCGTTGGCCGATGTGGCAGACGGTTTTGGCGGCGGGGCTGACAAAAAACGCAAAATCGAGATTATGCGCGACAGCCAGATTGGCACATATGGCGCAACAAGCCTGATATTGTCCATTTTGTTGTATTTAGCCTTTTTAGTTCAGATTATTTCGTCGACAAATTTGTTATCGGCCGGGTTAATCCTCATTGCCGCCAATGTGGCTTCCACATCGGCGATGGTTTGGCCGTGGGCTAATATGCCCCCTGCCCGCGACAATGGCGGACTGTCGAGCAGCCACGGTGTTCCTTCACAAGAAACGGCCACCATGGCCGGTATCATCGGATTTTCTATTGCGTTTGTACTGCTTGGTATCAGCATTGGCATTATTGTTGCAGTTTTAGCATTGGCATTTTGTGCAGGGTCTGTTTTCCTGTTTTCGATTTATTGTCGCAAACAAATTGGCGGCCACACCGGCGATACATTGGGTGCCACAAAAAAAATATCCGAACTATGCCTTTTGTTCGCTTTGATAATTGCTACATAGATCAAATGAACACTATCGAATCCCCCTGTATACTGGTTTGTGTGATCGAACAAAATTCGGGCTATTGCTATGGCTGCGGTCGCACCAGTTCGGAAATTGCAAACTGGACAAATATGAGTGCAACCGGGCGAAGGTCACTAATGATGGATCTCCCTTCCCGCGTCGCGTCACTTGAACGCAAACCTCGACGCGCGACCAAACGAAGGCGCATGGCCGCACAACGCGCATCAGAACCGACTAAAGACAAAGAGCAAGATTGATGGGTCGGGTGTTCTGGATATTTATGGCCCTGTTAGGCTTTGCGCTCATTCTCCTGTTGTCATCCGGTGATGCAGGTACGGTGCTTGGTCTCGACAACGATACCTTTGGTCGTGTTGTTTATATGGGCATATGGGGCGTTTTGATTGTTGCCGGAATTTTTGGAAGCGGTATGAGGTTTGGCGATATTGCCCGCCAGTTGATGTTGTGGAGCATTATTATTCTTGGCTTGATGACCGCCTATCTGTTTCGATATGAAGCTCAGGATTTTGCCAGCCGGTTCACCGCAGGCCTGATACCCGGCAGCCCGCTGTCGCAGATCAGCGATAATGGCAGGCAGGAAGTGACAATATTTCGTGGTAATTCCGGACATTTTGAAGTCCAGGCGGCGGTTAATGGAAAGCCCGTCCGGTTTCTGATCGATACCGGTGCCAGCAGCGTGGTGTTAAGTTACAAGGCTGCCCGGAAGATAGGGCTGAATCCTGATGACCTTAGTTTCACCATTCCGGTGTCGACTGCAAACGGTCGAACGATGACGGCACAAACACGAATTGATGTAATGTCAATCGGCTCCATTACCCGGTCCAACAAAAAGGTTTTGGTGGCTGCGCCGGGAGCGCTCGACAGCAATCTGCTTGGCATGAGCTTCCTGGGAACCTTGTCCTCATACGAAGTGCGTGGTGATCGCATGTTTTTGCGCGATTGAGGTCACACCAGACTATAAATATACCGCGCAGCGACCAGCAGCAGAAAAAGCCCGAATCCAATCTCCAACTGACGTTTGTTTAATCGATGGGCCAGTTTCGCACCAAGTGGAGCAACCAGCATGGTAATCGGGATGACCATTATGACAGCCGCAAAATTGACATAACCAATTGAAAACGGTGGCAGATTTTCAGCACCCCAGCCAGCCCACATAAAACCGATTGCCGCTGGAACCGAAATCAGCAATCCAACACCCGATGAGGTGGCAACAGCCTGATGGATAGGTCGATTATAAAGGGTCATGAATGTATTGGTCAGCACGCCGCCGCCTATGCCCATGAGGGTTGAAAGAAAACCAACCACAAATCCAACCAGTGCGCGCGTAGGATTGCCTGGAATATTGGTGCCGATGCGCCAGTTTTCCCGGTTAAACAACAGGCGCATCGCCACAAGTACGGCGATCGCGGCGAATATTGCCCGCAGTTCAGCGCTCGATATGCTGGCCGCAATCACCGATGCAACGACAACGCCCAATGGCACTGCAAACAACCATTGACGCAATAATTTCACATCAACTGCCCCGTTCTTAAGGTGCGCCTTGAACGACCGGTAAGAGGTCGGAATTATGATCGCCAGTGATGTTCCGATACACACGTGCATAAGAACCGCCTGATCCACGCCCAATATCGTCAAGAACTGATAAAGCACCGGCACCAGAATGGCGCCTCCGCCGATGCCAAAAATCCCGGCCATAATGCCGGCAACAGCGCTGGCAGCAATCAGGGCAAGCGCAAAGGGCAATAATTGCGCTAATGTAATTGTGGTATCCAAGGAATTGTCCGAATTTTATTGCGCTGTCAGATTGCCAGCACCGGAGGAATTACACCTGCTGTAACATTCTTTCATTTTTCAGAACAGCGGTAAAAGCCTGTTCAATAACCCGTTCGTCGGCGTCAGGCTTGCAGGCCTCAACAC
>JALTNS010000231.1:0-3995 GCA_027000565.1 Rhizobiaceae bacterium
AATCCCATGTACTTGAACTGTTCCAGTACTCGCGCCTTGGCAGTATTTCTCGCCATTACCCCGTGGATCTTAAGCGCATCCTCGACCTGTGAACCACAACGGCGCATCGGATTGAGGCTTGCGTAGGGATCCTGGAAGACGATCGCTAGACCTTTACCCCGCAGACCCGCATATTCCTCGGGCTGGCCCGGGGCAAGCACTTGACCCTGGAATTCAACGTGACCTTTGGCCAAATGCATGCTTGGAGGCAGCAACCCCAGCAGCAACAGTCCTGCCGTAGTTTTGCCCGAACCAGATCGGCCCACGAGGCAAGTAACTTCTCCAGACCTGAGTTGGAGGCTTGCCCGATCCAGGATTCTCCGCCCATGGTCGTTTTGCACAGTCACGGTATTAAGTGCCGCGATTAGTTCTCCACCAGGTTTCATCGAAGCGCCCATGCCCCATTGCCTCGCCCCCAGAGCCGAGGAAGTTTGATTAGATAGAGGTAGATTGCGGCGTACATCACGATTGCGATCAAAAGAATCTGCGGGTGTAGTAAGAAATTCTCCTTGCCTCGAATCAGAAACACCCCCAGATCCAGATCCACGCGGCTGCCAAGGCCAATTACCCCGACGGCACCATCCACGGCCACTGCCCCGCCCAGGATCTGAATCGCGAATGGGAACAACACGGCCCCTGCTTTTGGGAGGATATAGCGAACTAAGACCCTTTTTTCCGGCACTCCCAACAAATAAGCTGCCTCGATAAACGGCGTATGGCGCAGCCGCAAAAGCTCACCGGCAATGATCGTGATTGCCGATGGCAAAACAACGAGTGTAAAAGCAACACCGGCGACGACCATACGATGATCTTTCATCACTATCACCACGATGAATACCCACAAGACAATGGGGATACTTTCAACCACACGAGCAAGCATCCGAATCGCTTCTGAGAGCGCAGAGGAACGGGACAGCGTGATGATCTCGGCCGCCAGGAGGCCAAGAATCAACGTAGCACTCATCATTGCCAACCCTTTTAGGAGAGATAGACCCGCTGCAATAATAGCGGTACTCAGCACATCTCGGCCAAATTCATCGGTACCCAGCGGGCTAACGAGTGTTGGAGATGCCCATGGCTGTTCCGGTTCAGCCAAGCATATGACGGCAATTGTCGCCAGGAGCAACGGTACACCGAATATTCCGAGCACTGATTGCCACCTCGGATAACCGGTGGAATTCGAATCAGGTTGCGAAGCATCCTTACTCATGCGGACAATCCAAATCGCCGACGTATGATTACCGCAACCAACCGCGCAAGCACCACACTGAATGAGAAAACCAACGTCACGCCCAACAGTAAATCAGGATCAGCGCGGCGAACTGCACGCACGGCAGTCGTTCCGATACCTGGCAGCCCTAGTATCGGTTCAGCGAAAAGGAGTCCTGCGGCGATCATAACGAAGACTTTCTCCAGGCTTGGAACGAGTTCAGCCACTAGATTCGCAAGCAGCCGTGTGCGTAGAAAACGCTCATCAGCGCCAATCGAGACTAATGTACGGGCGAACTCGGTAGTAAGGTTGCGCTGCATAATGCCGGCCGCCTGGCCAACAGCGAGCATCGCTGGTGAGATTGCAACAGCCACCATGCACAACACGCCCAGTGCCGGATGTCCGGGACTTGCTGCTCCAACAGCAAGCAATGCAAGCAACGCAAAAAACGCCGACACATAGGGCGGCAGAAAAGATAGGAAAGTAACCAGCGTACGAGGCACACGGCGGACGTACGCTGTTGCTAGCGCGGCCGCGCATACAATTACGAAAGCCCCTATAATCCGGGGAAAACTAAGCGTCAGAGCACGACCCAACTCGTAATCGACCGGCACGCGATCAATCGTGTAACCAAAATCAAGACTCGCCAGCCCCACTACGACCTCAGAATAGGAGCGCCTTACTATTTCAGACTGTAAATTGGCCAATACTTCCTGTTTGGCGCCTTCTATGCCCAAGGCTATGATCGTAGCATCGGGCAACACATTGATTAGAAAATACACTAGTGCATGGGCACCAAACACTACTATAACGGCGGCCAGGAGTTCCTTTCTCACCCTCCACTCCGACCATGCATACTACTGCTGCTCGATAGCTGCGTAGTTGGTCTGACCGCTTGGTGAATAACTCACGCCGGTTATCCCCGGGGCAATCGCCTGTAAACGCCTTTCCTGCAGGATTCCAATCCAATTACCATTCTGTTCGATAAGCTCCGCGGCCCGCTGGACCCCAGCCTCATCACTCACTTCGACGTTCTCCAAGCCTGCGATAGGCTTACCAAATGCAGTAAACGGATTTCCCGGTGTAAAGAAGCTCTTCCAAAACTCCGGTGAATGTGTAGTTGCCTCAATCAGGATCGAGGCAATATCGAAATCATCCTTGATCAGCGATTGAATCAGCACACCCTTGTCAACCCCCCTATAATCAATCGTCACGGGGCCGACCGTCTTGGGCAATGAGGCGGCAATCAGATCACTATAAGCATCCGGCTCTGTGATTACAGTGAGACTCGCCTCGGGCAACCCTTCAGTTGATTTGGTTACCGATGGTGCCACGCGAGGAACTGGCGGAAAACTCGTCTCTAACGGCGTAGCGATACCAAGCGTATTTTGCGCTATCTTCTTTCGATCAACCGCAGCTGAATAGGATTGAATAAAATGGCGCGCCTGTGTCTCGTCGAAACCTTTGGCGAGAAGACTTTTCTCGTTGATGATCGCGATCCGGACTCTATCCCATTCCCGTTGCACCAGAGCGCCCGCCGTATTGAGTTTACCTGACCTTGCATCGACCAGATGCTCGACAAGCTTGGGGCTCGTCAAGTCCAGCACATGGAGTTTACCAGCCGTAAACGCACCCGCGGCAACGGCATCATCAGCAATATAATCGAACTGGATACCGGTTGCGCCAGGTGCGATGGCGCTACCCGAACTACGTGGTTTCATCACGACCCGCGTATCGGGGATGAATTCCTCGATCATATATGGCCCCAGACCAGGCATCACACCATAGGCACTTTCCTTGATGTCACCAGCGGGCAATATCCATCCGGCTGGGCCGCCAATTGCGTCCAAAAACCACGGTACAGGCTGTGCTTCGACGATGCGGATGGTATTTTCGTCAACGATACCAATTCCCGTGCATTCGACTTTCTTGCCATCCGTGCTAGCCGCATGCTCGATGCTGGCTAAGGCCCATGCCCACGGTGATGTCGGCTGCATCGCATTACATATGCTCATAACGACATCTTGAACGCGGAGCAACTGGCCATTGCTGAAGGTCAATCCAGGCTTGAGTGTGAATTCCCATTCATTGCCTGAATGCTTCCAGTTCTCAGCAGCAGCAGGCTGGGTCGATCCGTCCTGATTCTGGACAATTAGCCCAACATACAGAAGCGTTGCTACCTGGCGACTCTCGACGTCGGCCATCTTCAGCGGGTGCAATGACAGCGCAAACGACTGCAGTCTAAGGTGCACAGGCCCGGCAACCGCTTCTGCCCCTAGTTCTTCTGGCCCTGTCCTTGCCATCCACTTAATGCTAACAAACGCACCGATGACGATAACTAGAACAACAAGAAGTGTTGTCTTCTTACTCAATGTAGCCTCCTCGACGAGTCTGGTATTACGGGTACTCAGGCAAGCAATCGCCCTACAAAGCTATCGGCATTCTCGAGCTTCGGCTGCCAATGCGGAATCTGATCATCGACTCGACGCAGGATGTCTTCGCCCACTGAACAAGAGCCAGTAGGTGTCAGGCGGATCACACGGCTCAAACGCGGCAACCGGCGAAAACGGGGCTGTTTGATCGGAACGATTTTGGATGAGTCATTCAGCAAGTGATCAAATTCATCGTCCACTATCATATCGATGCCATGCTCCTTGGCCAGCTTCTGCAACCCTAACAGATCACCTGCAATTTCCTCGTAGCGCTGCACAGGGCCCCCAGTAGCGTGCTTGCCCACGCGTAAAAT
>JALTNS010000231.1:4005-4919 GCA_027000565.1 Rhizobiaceae bacterium
AGCACGACGAGAATGCAGCACGCTTGCAACCATGGTTTGTTGCTGCAGCGGAGATGCCGCAGCTTTCTTCAAACCTGAAATCGCCTTGGCGAAAGCCCCCGGCGTTCCGCGCGACAGATCGTGTAACTCCGCCGTGGAGGCGTCGAGACTGACTGTGAGACCAGCGATATCCAGTTGCGCTAGATCATCGACATGATCGACCAGATATGTGCCGTTAGTGATCAGAGCTGTAACTATACCCAGATCAGAAGCACGCTTTAGAAGCGCTTCCGAGTATGACCAGCTTTCCGGCAGCAAAGGTTCATATCCTTGCAGACTCACGAGCCCCACCTGTTGCTGGGCAGCCATAGATTCCAAGAAACAGACATAGTCTTCGACTGAAAGAGCCCCCGTGCCAGCAGGCGCCTCATGCCGGGCACGAACGATACAAAACGAACAATTGAGATTACAGCCCTTTGGCGCTGGAACGACAAAGGTCGCAATAAGCCCTTCCAAACGGAGCTTTTTTGCCATCGGTAGTGCAGCAACTGCGGGCATTTCAGTTCACCTCTAATTCAACATTCTTAATTAAGTAGAATGGCATCCTGATATCCATGATGCAAAATTCGTTCCGCCAGTGGCCTTCTAATAAACTTGGAGCAAAGAAGAATGTTAAGCTAGCACTTGAGCCAGCCACATTCCTATCCACTGGAAACATTCCTATGATTTAATTATCGTTAATTATTTCAAATAATTCATTGGGGTTATAGCGGTAAATCGTGAGGCAGTTGTGAGTATTCCCTCACAACTCGGAACGTGTCATTTTCTGCAAACTATCGCCAAAACATCATCTTTCAATAATAACAACAGCCCAGAAAGCCACTCCACCAGAACCACCGACTCTCCGGCACTACAGCTCATTTAGCCGGATATCA
>JALTNS010000232.1:0-1195 GCA_027000565.1 Rhizobiaceae bacterium
GTATAAATCTATTTCATTGGATTCATATATTGTTTCATTATCAAAATATCCAGAAAAAGCTAGAATCAAAAAACCGGGACCTACATACGTGTGTGACCTAAAGCGAGGAAGCCTATATTCACAACCGAGATTACTATTTTAGTTCTGAGTGCTGTAATTTTGTTTTTCGTCTTCATCATCATCGTTAAGAAGGGCAATGTTAGCAGTTAATGCTTTGATGAGTTTCTTGGCGCTCTTTGCATTCACTACCGCAGATACTCGAATTAGATCACCGTCTAGCATGATTTTAATTTCGGTTTGGGCCGCCGATGGGAGTGGTACAGATGAATGAGATTCTGCAATAGCTGCTGTTTGAGGCATTTGACTTAGAACGTCCTGTTGATTTGTTTCTTTAAGTCGATGAACGCTAGGATTCTTTGGCAGCATCTGGAACCCTGAAGTTTCAGGCTTAATTTCAGGTTCATCATCAGGCAAGTTAGCAGAGTTTTTAAGATCAGCATAGGAAAATGTTTCCCGATAGCCATCTATAACTTTTTGGGCCGACTCTTCTGTAAAGTTGTGTTCCAACGTCAAAAATGTTTGGATTGCATAGTCCGGCGGTAGATCATCACGATATTTCTCCCATAGAATGTGAAATACTGTGGGAGAAGTAGCTGCAATACGCAATGCTTCTGCCCGTTTTGGGGAATCCGGCACTTTATCGAGAAGAATCCGGTTTGCTAGAGGAGACAATTTAACCTTGCGGTCTTTTCCACGTCCTATATATTTAACAAGGGCATAATGATTAAGCGCAGCCATTGTCTGACGCGAATTGCCGCTTTCTTTCTGATAGCCCCACGCTCGATAAAAATCCATTGGAGACACTGCGTGACGAGACATACCTTGTGCATGAATTTGCTCAATCCGCTCTATTACTTTGGTCAACGAAATGAATGGGTATGCTGGGCCTCGTGATGTTGGCATTCCAGAAGTGTTGTTATCTTCGGACATTATTAGCCTCCTATGGATTGGAGGCATATATACACAAAACATGCCCCTTGTCCATATATAAGCCTTGCAAAAGCCCAACTAAAAGCCTAAAGAAACTCAACAAAGGAGAATCATGGTGATGACCAGAAGATAACATCTCCCGCCGTTTGACCATTGCCGGCCGGGAAAAACACGAAAGCCGGGACTGCTCTAACAGTTCCCGGCT
>JALTNS010000232.1:1205-4898 GCA_027000565.1 Rhizobiaceae bacterium
GCTCTCTAGATGGTCAAAGTAATGCCGAATGAATCAGCAATTCCGTGTCCGTACAGATCCAGAGTCGCATATTGATTCATTCGGTTCAACCCCTCTTTATGGAAAGGGTGAACGGATGATTTGGATAATTCCATATTTTCGTATCCGCTTCGGACGTATCGAGTCCGTGTGCGGTCACTGGCGATCAATGCCAGGATAAGGCCGAGATATAAGCGCTAGGCGCTATCATTTTTCCGATTAACCAACTTGCTGGGAAGGTTTTGCTCCTTCTCAGCCTTTTTTCTTTTGGAGCGCATCAATAACTTGTCTACTTCATTTTTGTCAGTTTTGCCAAATCTCTCTAGCGCTTCTCCAAAATCCATATCAAGGCGCAACGGCGGCTCGTACTTCTTTCCGGTCATGCGATCAACTCCTTGTATGTAAGTCTGCAATCAACACGTCCGAAAAACTCATTCATGCGCTGGCCATCGTCAATATCACGACGATTATAACGCCATGTCATTTCAGCAAGATAGCGGAATGTGTGTTTTGATGAAATCCAGTGGTGAATGCCGTAAATCTGGCGTTTGATATGTGACCATGCACCTTCGATTGAATTGGTGTGAATGTGATAAGCGCGAACGTACTCACCAGATGAATGGTTGACTGTCAGATGGTGATATTCTTTACCAAGTCCCCTATAGCCAGCGTATTCGTCGCTATAAACGGTTGACCACTTTTCTACATGACAATCAACCATTCCCTTTACCCCGCCAATGTGAGGGATATGTACAGCCCTAAATTCGCCGTTACGCTCCAAAGCACCCCAAACCACATCTTTACCAACCGGACCACGACCGGTCTTGGTGCGCCTGTGAGCGTGTTTGTTCTTTTCCTTGCCGCCGATGAAAGTCTCGTCAACCTCAACAGGGCTTTTCAGTTTGCGATTGAATGATGGTGTGCGGGCAGCGTGACGAAGCCTGTGCAGCATGAACCATGCGGTTTTTTGAGTAACTTTGATGTCACGAGCAAGCGTGGTGCTGGCAATACCTTTTTTGTGTGAGGTGATAAGCCAAATAGCCATGAACCATTTGCGAAGCGATATTTTGGAGTCTTCAAAAATGGTGCCAACCTTGATTGAAAACCGTTTCTTGCAGTCACCACATTTATGATTGCGATTGTCTTTGAAGTGGTAAACCTTTGTCGATCCGCAATGAGGGCAGTGAGCGCCAGTTTTCCAACGAATTGAACGCAAATGGTCAATACAGGATTGCTCATCTGGGAAGGCTTCCATCATGTCGTAAAGGCTGGTAAATTGTTTGATCATGATTATCGCTCCAAATCCGATAACCACAAACTTAGGTGTTTATGTGACCTTTGTCAATGGGTCACACATGTATATAGGTCCCAAAAAACCAATAACAAAAAAGGAAAGCGATCCTACAACAATAGTTGAAGTCTTTCTAAGCCACATATCCACCCCCGATACACTTCGCCCCACTTGCCCGCATTAGCCTGTCGGTTGCCTTCAAATTCGTGCCGGTGGTCACATGCACCAAAGTGCGGGTACCACCACGCGCTTCGCCCCACGTCTTCACCGCTTGAACCAGACGCAGGAAAGTCTTGCCCGACAATAACATGCCGCAATAGCCGACATCAACACCAATGGCGTGCACCGTGGTGATGATTTCTTCTTCACCGATAATAATTTCACCGGTTGCACCCATACGCTACCGACAATATGGTGTCCCGAACTATTTCACCCCTTGAGGCAGGCAAACTGAATATAGATTTCAGGATTGTTCCCACCTCCCCTTGTGTGTGTGGGCGCGCGAATAATGGTGAGCAACGCGTACGGGAACATGATTCCCCCTGTCACCTTTGGTGCTCCTTATAGAGCGGACACTAACAAGTGCCACCTGGACAGTCGGTGGTGATGGAGACCGAATAATTCCGGTAAAAGGATTTTTCCCGACCTGAATTGGGTGTCCAGATATTGATGGCCTTGCCCCGGGCCAACCATTTTTCAATAAACACCTCATCAGCGATATCAATCGATGGCAAGATGATGCCGACGCCCAGATAATCAAGTATAGCATCGCGCCGAATAAGGAATTCCACCAGTTTGTTGTAGGGAGGATTGGATTTTATCGCCAGGGCGGTCACAATCTTCGGGTTTTCCGAGCGTATATAATACAAAAAACGGGGATCGAAGGAGGACACATAAGCACTCTCATACAACGAATATTTTTCAAACAGGCGGACAATCTCGGTTGATGCCTGATATTTATTTTCAGTTTCGGTTTTCAGTTCAATTTCCAGTTTAAGCCCCAGCTTCAAGACAAGTTGTATGACCTGTTCAAGACTGGGAACGGGTATATCACTGCCGCCATTTACACCTTTGATGCGGAGTTTGGATATTTCCGCGAATGTATAATCTGCCACCGGCCCGTTGCCATCGGTGGTTCTGTCAAGAGTTGGATCGTGCATCGCAACAAGCACACCGTCGGACGTCATCATTGTGTCAATCTCAACTGCGTCGGCATTGAGTTGTTTAGCGCCTTCAATCGCCAGAAGGGAATTTTCCGGAAAGTTCAGCGCATCGCCACGATGGGCAATTACCAGACGCGAAAATCCACTGACATCGGGACTCGACGGCAATGCGGTCAGATATAGAGCAGCAATGGCGAGAACTGTCGCGGCACCGTAGAATGCCACCAATTTCCACAACCAACCCATGTCCTAGATCAGTCCCAGTGCTGTTGCCGAATATCCCGCCAATACATGCAGGACCGTTACCCCGATCAGCGTTTTATGGCGGTAGTACAGATAACCAAACAACAGGCTGGCGAAGAATGTAAATATCGCTGCCCCGACGGACAAATGCAGGTGTAATATTGCAAACAGCATGGCAGCAATCACGATCGGACGCATGAAATGTGCTTCCGGCATAAAGCGCTGCAGAGAGCCCTGTCCCACACCACGGGCAATGAATTCCTGAATCGCAGAGTGAGGAATATAAGTGACAAGGTAAAACGCCAATTGCGCATTACTGTAGTTGGCGATGGTTCCCCAGGTGATCAGGGGTTCATCTGCGGGAGCCCCGAAAATCTTGAACAAAATGAGCAACGGCAAGATCGCAATGGCGACCAAAACACCTTCCACCATTGATTTGCGCCAACCGGCTGTGGTGACGCCAAATACCGAAATCGGCACATTTTGATGTCTGACCGCATAGACTGCGGGAATTAAAATGAGAGCCAGAAACACCCAGCGGATCATCAACTGGAAAGCCGGTGATTCATTGGAATAGTCAGGCACAAAACTTGAGACTGCGAACAACATGATTGTTGCGATATAAAACCGGCCAAACGAGTTTTGCTCGACCTGCCGTTCCATGGCTTTTTGCAATGCCTCGACCTGCTTTGAATTGGCGACCTGCAATCTTTCAGATTGCACACCGGCAATGCCTTTGACGATGTCGTGGTAAATTCCCAGCCGCATGGCGTCCTGGCGATTGATTGCCAGAACCGTAACGCTGTCTGTCGCGATGATGTTGGCAGAGGCCGGCCCCATTTCCATAAAGCCTTTTTCGCCAAAATGAATACCGGGATCGAGGCTGGCAACAACAAATTGCCGGGTGTTATTGTGGCGTTCCAAAACCACATCAACGTTGCCATTAAAAAGTATTCTCAAGGCGTCATAATCATAGTC
>JALTNS010000233.1 GCA_027000565.1 Rhizobiaceae bacterium
GCCAGCGCCACCCGCCAGAATGCACTGGCAAAGGGGCCGGTTTCTGCATTGCGAACAAAAACCGGTGATATGCCCATGGCCAATGCGCCGATGAACAGGGCGGCAAAGGCAATCAGGAATGGGAGTTCAACACCTGATTTTGAAGTTTTGTTCATGAGCGGGAAAAGCCGGGGTGGATATGATATTGGCAAAAGACTGTCGAAGCATTGATTGAATTTTGGGACTTTGGCAAGGGCAAAACTGCTGCATTGGAAACCCCGCGGTGTTGACTTAACCGGTTTGCCCCGTAAACCATTTCTAATGGCAGTTATCATGCATAAACCAGCGCGAAGTTTATCGAAGTTTGTTCAGGTTACGATGATGGCCGGAATAATGGCTGCAATTTTTCTTGCACCGGCAAGAGCATCGGGAGGTGAAGCGACAATTGCTGTTGCTTCCAACTTTGTTGAAGTGCTGCAGGAACTGAAACGTCAGTTTGAAAGAACCACGGGGCACCTGTTGTTCATTGCCACGGGATCCACCGGAAAGCACTACGCGCAAATTATCAACGGCGCACCCTATGATGTGCTATTGGCGGCGGACCAGCAACGGGTCGCTTTGCTGATTGAATCAAACAAGGCGATTGCCGCCAGCCGTTTTACCTATGCCATTGGTAAATTGACCCTGTGGAGCGCCAGCCCTGAACTGATTGGAGAGGATGGAAGCACAGCTCTGCGGGCCGGAAATTTTCGTAATCTGGCTATCGCCAATCCGCAACTTGCGCCCTATGGCCGGGCGGCTGAAATGGTGTTGCGGTCGCTTGGTTTGTGGGACAAGGTGCAGGGCAAACTGGTGATGGGGCAAAACATCGGCCAGACATTCTCATTGATTGCCACCGGCAATGCGGAACTCGGTTTTGTCGCAAGTTCTTATGTTGAAACCGCGAAAAAAACCAACACCGGCAGCGGGTGGCCGGTGCCGATTGATCTGTATGATCCAATCAGGCAGGATGCGGTGATGTTGGTCCGTGGCGTGAATAAACCGGCGGTGAAAGATTTCATGAAGTATCTGGCGAGTGATAGTGCAAAGGCGATCATTAAAAGTTTTGGTTACGGGATCGACCGATGAATCTGCCTGACCTTGGCCCGTTGTGGCTGACCTTGAAGCTGGCCACCATGACCACCATCATTTTGTTAATGATCGGCACACCGATTGCATGGTGGCTTGCACATACCAAATCGCGCGCCAAGGTGGTTGTCGAGGCTTTGACGGCGTTGCCTCTGGTATTACCACCGACAGTTCTTGGATTTTATCTGCTGGTATTTTTAAGTCCGAATTCGCTTCTTGGCAGTTTTTGGGTCAGCGTTACCGGCTCCACGCTGGCGTTTTCTTTCGCCGGGCTGGTTGTTGCATCGATTTTTTATTCCATGCCCTTCATGGTTCAACCGTTGCAATCGGCATTTGAGGCGGTTGGCAAAAAACCGCTCGAGGCGGCTGCCAGTCTTCGTGCGTCACCGCTCGATGCATTTTTCAGTGTTGCCTCGCCGATGGCCTTTCGCGGTTATCTGACTGCCATCGTTTTGAGCTTCGCCCATACGATTGGCGAATTTGGTGTGGTGTTGATGGTCGGCGGCAATATTTCCGGCAAAACCAAGGTGATCTCGATTGCCATATACGAACAGGTTGAAACGATAAACTACGCCGATGCCCATGTGCTTTCGGCAATACTGCTGGCGTTTTCGTTTGTTGTTTTGTTGTTTGTTTTTGTCATGAACCGACGTTTTCCGGTGGGGGTTGGCTGATGATACCCCTGCAAATCGAAACGCAAATTTCTTTCGGTGGGTTTGATTTAAGCGTTGATGAAACGTTTTCACTTGCGGGCATAACCGCGTTGTTTGGTCCAAGTGGCGGTGGAAAATCCACCTTGTTACGCATCATTGCCGGTTTTGAGAATGCGGCGCGGGGTAGAATCAGTTTTGGTGAAAACAACTGGCAGAACCAGGATCAAGCCTCCTTTGTTGCACCCTATCGACGCGGTGTTGGCTATGTGTTTCAGGATGCCCGGTTGTTTTCCAATCTTAGTGTTCGGGGCAATCTTGAATATGCTGACAAACGATCGGGCAAACTTTCATCAAGTATTACTCTGGATAATGTGGTGGCCGCGCTTGATCTTTCATCTCTGCTGCAACGTCAGCCAGGTTCGCTTTCGGGCGGCGAAATGCAACGGGTGGCGATTGGCCGGGCGCTGTTGGCCCGTCCGCAACTGCTGTTGATGGATGAGCCCCTGGCAGCCCTTGATTTCAAGCGCAAGGCGAAAATACTGCCGCTGATTGAAAAACTGCCAACGATGTTTGATACGCCGGTGATTTATGTCACCCATGCGATTGAGGAGGTGATGCATCTTGCTGACGGAATGATTGCGCTGGCAGATGGACGCATCATCGCCCATGGGCCGATTGACGATATGCTGGCACGCAATGAAGTGCAGTCGATTATCGGCCGGTTTGAGGCGGCAGCGCTTGTCAACGCGACAATTTCCAGCCATGACAAGGTGTTTCGGTTGACCGAGCTGGACTGTGCCGGAACCCGGATAAAAATGCCCTTTGCCAATTTGAAAATTGGCAGCAAAGTTCGGGTGCGCATTCGCGCGCGCGATGTGGCGCTGGCTTTGAAGAGGCCGGAGGGGACCAGCATTCAAAACATTTTGCCGGGCAATATTGCAGAAATCATTGAAGAAAAAGATACAGCTTTTGCTGAAATTATTGTCGATATTGGCGGTGCACGGATACGCGCCCGAATAACCCGAAAATCTGTGGCTGAAATGAAACTTGCTGTTGGGACAGCGGTTTTTGCGTTGGTAAAATCCATTTCCTTTGATCGGCGAGCGCTGGCGTGAATATAGAGGTGTGCCTGTGAATTATCGCATTGATTGCTTGACCTATGGCGATCAAATGTGCTGCGAACATCTTTCATGCTGATGCTGGAAAATACGGTTTCCGCAGTTCGAAAATCAGGAGAATATCATGTCAGAACCAACCGGTGTTGCCCGCGATCAACTGCGTTCGATCGTTGAACGGGTTGAGCGGCTTGAAGAAGAAAAAAAGACCATCGCCGATGACATCAAGGAAGTTTATGCTGAAGCGAAAGCCAACGGTTTTGACACCAAAACCCTGCGCACGGTAGTTCGTTTGAGAAAGCAGGAAGTAGCCGAACGTCAGGAGCAGGAAGCACTGCTTGATCTTTATATGCATGCTTTGGGGATGGTACCGGACACCACCGACAGCTGATTTTGCGTCAATAGCGGTCTGTCGGGAAAACCTGATTGCGCGGCAGTTCAGCGGTGACAAACGTGGCAAATTCAATGCGCTTGATTGCCTGACCGGTAAACCGGTTGATCCGGTCAATTCTCAATGGTTCTTTGAATCCGTTGTTAGAAACGGCAATCGGGGCGTTTTGCAAAACGCCCAAATAGCGCGGCGCGGTCAGTTTTGCCAATTTTCCAATTCGGGTTGAGTGGCTCAGCGCCCAGGTCTTTACAGCTTCCCCATCAAGATTGCCAAGCTGCAGTGTTGTGGCGGCTATCTTGATTCTTCGCCCACCGGCGGAATTGATATCACTGCTTAACAGCGCCCGCCTGGTTTTAAACGACGGGGTGGTTGTTCTAAGGTTTGCAAAACCATCAACTGGTCTCGAGTTGGGAACAGTCTGGTCCGGAACCCTTGAATGCGGCGCTTTCGATTTTTTGTTGACGGTCAGTGCCGCATAGGCGCGGTCAATCCGGTTGACCAATACCGGCTTGGTTACCGGCGAAATTTCAGCTGTGGTATTGTCCGGAATATTAAGACTGACTTTCAGCCGCTCCGGGTTGGGGCTGGGTATGGTTGCGGGCCGCGATGTGTTGGCTGTGACACCAAGTGCTTTTTGGGTCGGTGACGGGCTGGAACCACCAATGGTAATAGAGCGTGCGGCCCCCAGCATCGCAACCGTGTATTTGTCGTCCTGTGCTGCATCCTTGAAGCGATCAGGCAGGATTTTTTCAGGCCGTCTGGTTGGTGTTGCGCGCGAAAGCGCCAGCGCCTGGGCCGCCCTTTCGGTTGCGGTTGGTTTTGGAACTGCCGCGAGTGCAAAACGGGCATTGGCAACCGCAGGGCGTTTGGTCGGATAAGCCGGTTCCGATGTGTCGAACCGGGCGGCAATAATCTGCTCGATGCGCTTGGCATTGGCATCATTTCCGGCGACAACAATTGCATTGTCAGGTGTTTCAGGCAGAACTGTACCCGGTCGGAAATTTGGTGTTGCGACCCGTGTTGGCAGAATCGGGATATCAGGAACCTGACGATCTTGTGGCGGTTGTTTTGGCCGTTTCCTTTCAACACCGGTATCGCCGACATTTACGCCGGGAAGGCTGCTGTCAGCTGACCTGCGGGAACGGGTTGAAGTATTTGCAGCACTTGCGCGGGCGACGGTTGTTTTCCTTTTTGCCGGTTTTTTTGCTGCGACACGGATTGAAGCATTGTCTTCAGCCTCGTCGGCGCCACCGCCAAAAATTCGTTTGAAAAACCCGTTTGACCGATTGCGACTGTTTGGCGAGGCGGAAGCCAGCAGCACCGAACCGCCATTTTTCTGACGTTTTTTATACCGGGCCAGCGCATACTTGTAACCGGCCATTGGTTTGCCATCGGAGGGAATGTGCATGGTGCGGCCACGCGGGAAAATTTTAGCCAACTGACGGCGCGACATGCGTGGCCAGTGCCGAACGCGACCGGTATCGAGATGAACAAATGATCCGCGGTAATAACCAACACCACCAACTTCTGCTTTCAGACCCAGCGCGCGAATTTGCTCGATTGAAACGCCTGGAATGAAAAAGTCGAGGGCTTTGCCACGA
Organism: Rhizobiaceae bacterium; assembly: GCA_027000565.1. Lineage (GTDB taxonomy): Bacteria > Pseudomonadota > Alphaproteobacteria > Rhizobiales > Rhizobiaceae > SZUA-100. The sequence goes on from JALTNS010000233.1 coordinate 4,868, forward strand.
ATGTGCTGGCTTTTGGTTGCCACACCGCGACCACGACGGCGCAGTGCAGCGTTGGTTTTGGGGGAACGATATCCAGATACCACAGTTATGGTTTTGTTTGAGCCGGTACGGCGATAAACCTCCCAGATCAGGTCAAATAGTTTGGGGTCCATTTTGGTTGGTTCATTGCGCCGCCAGTCGCGTAAAAACCGGTTGAGCTTTCTAAGGCCGCTGGCCACATAACGACCGTTTCTCTTGAAAGTAATGCTGGCGGTTTCTTTGGTGTGGACAAAATAAAGTTTAAGGGTGCGAACTTCAGCATTTGCCTCGCTCACGCCGACCAGAGAAGGAAAAGATGCCACCACAAATATCAGGCACAGGAATGCGACCGTTGTTCTGATCATCGAACAACGCGCATTAACCATCCACGCAACATTGGCAATTCTGTCAGTCAAAGCAGCATTCGCCCAGTTTGATCTTCCTGAAATCACACATACAACAATGCTGATAACAATGCTGGAAAATGGTTAACAGGTCCCTCGTGATTTTAATAATATTGCAATTATGGTAATACAATGACAGTCGGCAATTAGAATTGATTGTGGTTAATGGTGGATAACTTGTTCCACCGATTATTGCCATACCAGCCGGATTTTCACGCCTTTTAGGAGTTGCTGTCGGTTTTTGCAAATATTGCCGTGGTCTTTTGGTCATAACCGTAAATATCGGGATAACTCACAAGCTGACCATCTGAATCTATGACGACGGTGAAATAGGCCATATAGACGGGCAGTTTCGCGCTGTATTTTAACCAGTATTCCCGTGCCCCAAGCAATGTGCCCGGCATCCGGGTTTGCAGCTTCTTGTCAAACGAAGCGATAGTATTGGCGAACTCGACAGGTTCTGCCAGCCTGATGCAGCCATATGAAATAGCCCGGTTGTCACGATCGAACAATTCCGGCTCATTGGTGTCATGCAAAAATATCGCATAGGAATTTGGCAGCAGAACCTTCAGCCGACCGAGGGCATTTTTATCACCCGGTGACTGGCGAAAACGGTAGGATCGCGGATTGTTCACTTTCGACCAATCGATTTTTTCAGGATCGAGAACCCGTCCGCGTCGCTTGAGAACCTTGATGTCACGGGAATCAAGGTATGAAACCCCTTCGGCTTTGAGTTTAGGCAATATCTCGTCACCAACAATCGAAGATGGGATGTTCCAGAACGGATTGAGCACGATATTCTTGATACGCGAAGAAATCAGCGGTGTCGGGTGATCTGCCTTGCCGATAATGCTTTTGGTGGTGAAGGTTGTTTTCCCACCCTCTTTGATCTGGGTGCTGAATGTTGGCAGGTTCACCCAGACATATTTGTCGCCCAAATCTCTCGGCATCCAGCGCCAGCGTTCCATATTGGCGATGATCTGGTTTTCAAGCGCCAGCTGGTTCGTCCCTTCGGATTTTGGTGTCTCGCGGGTGGCTTTCAACAGTGATTTCAGCTGCTGATACTGGCTGTGCGGTGGTGGCAGTTGATCAATCACCGCAACAGGGTCGGCGCTTTTCACAACAGATTTCAACAATGCGACAAAGTCCGGGCGGTTGGTTTCAAGATCGAACTCTTCGACAACCTTGTCAGGTGAAATGCGCCCGGCCTGAACCTGTTCGCCATAGCGTATCAGCGAAAATGACACCATGATGTCGTCTATCGAGGCTGGTTTATTACCGCTCAATTCCGGCAATGGAAAATCACGCTGATTGAGCCCGTCCTCTTTCGCCAGACGCAGTCGCTCAACAACAGTTTTGCCGGTTTGGCTTAATCCTTTTTCCATGATCCAGGCTTTTTTGTAGCGGCGTGCGCGATAAAATTTTTCCAGTGCTGTGTAATATTTTTTTGAAATTCCAAACCTGGTTCTGGCATTGACCAGTGCTTTTTTGATTGACACATCGGCAGTAATATTGCGTTTGGCAAAGGCCGGAGAATTGGAAAACGTCAACACCGCTGCACTGAATGCTGCCATCAGCAGGACTACAACGAACAGGCGGGCAATATATATTTGCGGGTCTGGCTTTGTAAAAAGTCCGGTTATGGGCATTTGAAACCTATGTCCTGTGTGGTGGCTCGGTTTGGTATTGCTGACAATATTGCTACCTGAATTTCAGGCTTGTGGAAATGGCTTAAGCGTCCAAATTCCGGTTTCGTGAACTCTACCGCGCAATAATTTGTTACCGGCCTTGTCAAGATCTGCACTGAGCTCCTGTGTCACTTTCCGGTTGGCATGTTCAGCCGCATCGATAAGTTCATCGCTGACCACCAGTTGCGTGTTGAGATTGCGGGTCAGTTCCTCAAGTCGGCTTGCAACATTGACGGTGTCGCCAAGGGTTGCAAATTCCAGCCGGCGGCTTGAACCGATGTCTCCTAAAATCACCTCACCAAAATGGATGCCAATTGACAGTTTTATGGGCGGTTCATTTCGCGCTTTTCGTCCTTCGTTCCAATGTTCTACGGATTTGAGCATATCGCGGGCGCATTGCAGCGCGTTTGAAGCATCATCAGGGCTGGCTTTGGGTGTGCCAAAAGTAGCCATGATGCCGTCGCCCAGAAACTTGTCGAGAGTGCCCCTGTTGTCGAATACGGCATTTTCCATAAGCCGGTGAAATTCCCGAAGCAGATTTACCACATTTTCCGGTGTTTCCTTTTCCGCCATATTGGTAAACCCGACAATGTCGGCAAACATCACAGCAACCTTTTGCGCCCGAATTTGCCCTAGTGGTTCGTCCTGATCGGCCATTTGGTCAACAATATTTGGCGGGAAATGCCGCGCAAGATTGGCCCGCTCGCGTGCGGCTTCCGCCTGTTTGAGCAGCAATTGGCTGTTACGCCAGCCGTTCAAGGCAAGGATTCCTGCGATAATGAAAAACACCACCACTTCCTGAATTCGAAATCCCGGCAATGCCGAATTCGGATCGAGTAAGGTATCCATTAGCGGATAGTCAGCGGTGGCTGCCGATATTTTCTCTGAAAGTCCAGGAACCTGACGTCCAAACATCATGATGGCCAGCAGGCCGGAAATCCACAATCCTGCGGTCCACACGCTGATGGCAATAATTGTGCGCCATGAATAAGCCAGAGTGGCACCGGTGAGCAGGACAAAAAAGTACTGAAAATTTTCAAAACGATATTGCAATGCTATTGGCCAACCAAGGTCGTAAAATGGATTGGGCACCAAAATCACAAATGTCATTAGCGCCAGATCCATAAATATCAATATCAATTCCCGTCGATTTTGCCCGACCTGGGCGACCTTTAATTGTGCCCAGCCGAGCAGACCAAACACCAAAAGTAAAAATTCATAATAAATCACCGACGGGCTGAAATTGAGGAACGGTATCAATACCGCAATCACCGCCAGGGCGGCCCAGCGGGCGTGAATTGCCAGCTTTTGGCCTTCAATCTTGTTTTGAGCAAGGGCGTCCTGCAAGTATTTATTATTTGCTGCAAGCTCAACCTCGCGCAACCGTGCGCGGCGCAGGGTGCCGGTTATCCGGGTGAGTTGCGATAGATTAAATCCGGCCATTGGGTTCTCCGAACAGGACAGGGTTCCGGTAATATAGGAAGCCATCGAGCCGATGGGAATGGAGGGCGCCGGATATTCCGCTGTTCAGTTTTTCAAATTCTGTTGCTGATTTTGTCTGGCAAGTTCGTAAATCCGCAACAGGTCCTGTTCGGATATATCAACATACCCGTCAAGTTCGCCCAGTGCGGCGACCAGATCGGTGTGGGTTATCGGCTGGTCGTTTGTTGTTTTGTCTGGTGTTGGTGGTGGATCGTCAGGCGGGTTTAACAAGGATATCGGATAACGCCGCCATTCGAACGGATAGTTGAAGGCAATGGCCACAAGCACCATCATCACCGCGCCCAATCCGACGGGAAAAAACACATAGAGAAAGCCAAAACTGTCGACAGTCGCCCCACCAACAACGGCCACCAGGGCGGTGGCACCACCCGGGGGATGAAGGCAGCGTAAATAATACATTGCGGTAATTGCCATGCCAACCGCGGCGGCTCCGGCGAATATCTGATTACCAATCAGTTTGTGGGCGAGAACGCCAAAAAACGCTGAAACCACATGCCCCCCTGCCACGTTCCACGGTTGCGATAGCGGGCCGTGCGGGGTTGCAAACAACAACACTGCGGAGGCGCCCATAGAGGCGACAAACAGCAGTTGCGATTGCAGTGCCAGTTCAAACAATGTGGTGATCAGATAAACTATGAAAATGGCGACAAAACCGCCGAGGCCGGAGAGTAATTTTTCCCCATGGGATGAATGTTGCAAGATTATCGCTCTGTCAGTTTAAGTTCAATACGGCGGTTTTTGCTGCGCGCCTCTTTGGTGTCAGCGTCTTCAATCGGCTGGAATTCACCAAATCCGGCAGCAACCAGCCGTTTGGGGTCAACTCCCTGGCTGATCAGATAACGAACAACCGAAATTGCGCGAAACGAAGAAAGTTCCCAATTGTCCCGAATGCGCCCGCGACTTCGAATGGCGCGGTCATCCGTATGTCCGTCAACCCGCAAAACCCAGTTAATTTCAGCCGGAATTTCCTCACTCAACTGGATGAGGGCATCAGCAAGTTTTTTCATTTCTTCCTTGCCCTGGCGGTTGATATCAGCGGCACCGGAACCGAACAACACTTCGGACTGGAAGACAAACCGGTCACCGACCACGCGAATATCAGAACGATCACTGAGAATTTCGCGCAACCGGCCAAAAAAGTCGGAGCGATATCGCGCCAGTTCCTGCACTCTTTGGGCCAAAGCCACGTTAAGCCGTTTGCCGAGGTCGGATATTTTGGTTTTGCTCTCGCGATCGCGCACTTCGGATGCATCAAGTGCGTCTTCCAGAGCTGCGATCTGGCGGCGCAGGGCCGAAATTTGCTGATTGAGCAATTGCACTTGCGACAGGGCGCGCTTGCTCAGTTTTTTCTGTTCCGCCAGGTCTCCGGAAAGCGCATTGGCTTTGGCCTCGGCCGCCCCTATTGCACCCGATCCGCTGTCGAGCAGCTTTTGCAGGCGCGAGCGCTCGGATTCAGCCAGTTGCAGGCTCGATTGCAAAGACGACAGGCCATCTTCAAGGTCCTGTTTATTGGACCGCTCAAGCGCCAGCAATGAAGTGAGTTCGTTAATCTGTGAATTCAGCCGGTTGAGAACCGTGTCTTTGTCGGAAATTTCCTGATTGAGCAGGAATTGTGCCAGCACAAACACCGACAACAAAAACATGATGGCCAGCAAGAGGGTTGAAAGCGCATCAACAAAGCCGGGCCAGTAATCGACCCTGTCTCTTCGCCTTCTGCCACGCGCGAGAGCCATTATTTGTTCCTGTCAACGATGTCGTTGAGATTTTGCAACAGTGACTTGATGTCTTTTTGCTGCGCCGATTGAGACTCGACCCAGTCGCGAAGTAACTGTTGTTCTGACCGCATGTGTTTGACCAGGCCCTGTATGCCCTCGGCCAGATTGGCCATGGCCTCGGTGGCTTTCTGGTTGGAAATCGAACCACCCTCCTGCACAGTTTTGGAAAGCTGTTCGAATGCTGCCGTTATGTTGCTTCCTTCGCCAAGTCCGACAGGGGCAGAAAAATCACCGTCCACATTGGTGACTGATGAAAGCCAGTTTTCCAGTTCGGTGTAAAACCGGTTCTGTGCCTGACCGGATTGCAAATCGAGAAAACCCAGCACCAGCGAGCCGGCAAGTCCAAACAGCGATGAGGAAAATGCGGTGCCCATGCCGTCCAACGGTCGGCCCAACCCGCTTTTGAGTGCATCCAGAATATCGTTTGTATCGCCGGAACCGGGGTCAAGCGACTGAATGGTATCGCCGATTGAACCAATGGTGCCCAACAAGCCCCAAAATGTGCCAAGCAGGCCCAAAAACACCAGAAGACCGATCAGATAACGCGATATATCGCGAGATTCATCCAGCCGGTTGCCGATTGAGTCCAGTATTGAGCGCATCGAGTTGGTTGAAAGCGACTTGCCATCGTGACGTTCGCCCAAAAGAGTTGCCATCGGTGCCAACAGTACCGGTTCGCGCCTTGGTTCGAGATCAAGATCGCCCTTACGGAAAGAATTGACCCAGGCAACCTCCGGCATCAGCCGTATGACCTGCATAAAGCCGAGCAGCATGCCAATAATCAACACGCCGATGATCAGTCCGTTCAGTCCCGGATTGGTGAAAAATGCCTCGGCCAATTGCCGATAGAGGATCATCGCCAGAAAACCAACAATGATTACGAAGATTATCATGCTCAAGAGAAATACTCTTGGAGAGGATAATTTGTGGGGATCGTACTCGCGTGCCACCTGGCATTGCCTCCAATTTTCAGGTCGTTTGTGCCCGAATCGTTTTGTCGGGAATAATGTTCCCGATCTGACGTGCAACTTATTACCGCAAATGGGCATAAAAAAGAAACTGCAATAATGATAATATGCAAGAGAAGATATTATTGCGCATGCGGCAGGGTGTGGCTGGACGCGTCGAACAGTTCTTTCTATAAGCATCGCGACAAATAAATTTATCCCGCAAGCGAGACAAATCAATCATGGCCGGCCATTCCAAATTCAAAAACATCATGCACCGCAAGGGCCGTCAGGACGCCGTGCGTTCGAAGATGTTTGCCAAACTTTCCAAGGAAATCACCGTTGCATCCAAAATGGGCGGGCCGGATCCGGATGGTAATCCGCGGTTGCGTCTGGCTATTCAAAATGCCCGTGGCCAGTCGATGCCGAAGGACAATATCCAGCGCGCGGTCAATAAGGGCTCGGCCGGCGAGGGCGATGATTATGTGGAAATTCGCTATGAGGGTTATGGACCCGGCGGTGTTGCGGTGATCGTCGAAGCGCTCACCGACAACAAAAACCGTTCGGCTGGAAATGTACGTGCCTGCTTTACAAAAAACGGCGGTCAGCTTGGTGAAACCGGGTCGGTTGGATTTATGTTCGACCGGGTTGGTGAAATTCGTTACGGGCCGGATGCGGGCGATGAAGACACCGTGATGGAAGCGGCAATTGAAGCCGGAGCAGAAGACGTAACCTCCGATGAAGATGGCCACACAATCATTTGTGCTTTTGAAGACATGGGAAGTGTAGCCGCAGCACTGGAAAATGTTCTGGGTGAGGCGATTACCGTCAACCCGACATGGAAGCCGCAAAATGTTGTGCCGGTTGGCGAAGACAAGGCGGCAACACTGATGAAGTTGATTGACGCGCTTGAGGATGATGACGATGTGCAAAACGTCTACTCAAATTTCGAAATCAGCGACGAGGTAATGGCGAAACTTTCGGCTGCATGACATCACCGGGTGCCGACATTCGTGGTTAACCAATTCTTGCGTTAAAGTGTAAATTGCTCGACAACAACCCTGTGGTGGTCCAATAATTGACCAAAAATCGGGGAATCTTATGAGCAAAAAATTCAAGGCCTGTATCATTGGAGCGGGAGCCGGTGGGCTTTCCATGGCACGGGCGCTCAAGCGCCACGGCATCGATTATGATCATTTTGAACGCCACGACGATGTTGGCGGGGTGTGGGACCAGAACAATCCCGGCAGCGCGATGTATGATTCCGCCCACATGATATCATCTAAAACCATGTCAGGATTTTTGGGATTTCCAATGCCTGATGATTATCCGGACTACCCTGGTCACAAGAGGATTTTGGCCTATTTGAAGTCGTTTGCCGATGCTTGCGATCTGAAGGACAATATCCGGTTTTCCACCGAAATCACCTCAACGATCAAGACGGACGATGGCTGGGAAGTGACCTTGTCGGATGGTTCCAGCCATCAATACGATGCGGTAATTGCCGCAACCGGCCTGGCCTGGCATCCGCGCATGGCGGAATATCCCGGTGAATTTGATGGCGAGATTGTTCATTCATCAAAATTTCGCAATGGCGATATGTTTCGCGGCAAACGGGTGATGGTCATCGGTGCCGGCAATTCCGGTGTTGATATTGCAGCCGAGGCGGCGCGCAGTGCAGATGCTGCCTTTCTTTCGATGCGCCGGGCATACCATTTTATTCCAAAACACGTATTTGGCATGCCGGCCGATGTCTTTGCGGTGACAGGTTCGCTGTTGCCGATGTTCATGCAGCAATGGTCGCTGGCGCTGGTTTTGCGGCTTATCAATGGCGATGTAACCCGCCACGGCCTGCGAAAGCCGGATCATTTGCCGCTTAATTCGCATCCGATTGTCAATTCACAGGCGCTGCATCACATGGCCCACGGCGATCTTGTGCCAAAGGTTGATGTGGAACGTTTTGACGGCAAGGAAGTGGTGTTCAAGGATGGCTCACGCGAGGCGGTTGATTTGATTGTCATGGCGACAGGCTACCGCCATAAACTACCGTTTGTTGACGAAAAAATCATTGACCCGACGCTGGATCATCCTGACCTTTTCATGCGCACAATCCTGCGCAACGAGCCAACCTTTGCCAGCATCGGGTTCATCGAGATCAATGGCGGGGTTTATCGTTTTTATGACGAGTTTGCTGATATTGTCGCCAATTTTTACAGCGAGATAAAAGATGGCAATCAGGCCACAGTTGATCAGTTTGAAAACATCGTGAAATCCGGTAAATTTGATGTTTCCGGCGCGGTCAACTATGTCGATTCCCCGCGCCACAAGGTTTACGCCAACGTACTGGCATCGGCCAGACAGGTGAAAAAACTGCGCAAAAAAATGGGCTGGAAATCGCTCCGGGATGCCGATCTGGCTGTGGGCTGAATGATGCCGCGGACATTGCGATATCTCACCCATCCGCAGGTAAATATTGATCCCGGTGTCCCCGTTCCAGAGTGGGGATTGTCAGATATCGGAAGGGCGCGAACCGTCGCGATTTGTGGCTCTCCATCGCTGGCCGCGACAAAACATATTGTATCAAGTGCAGAAAGAAAGGCGCTTGAAACCGCTGCAATCGTAGCTGAATTTTTAAGGGTCGATGTGCAAGTCCGTGAAAAAATGCATGAAAATGATCGAAGTGCGACAGGGTTTCTTGAACCTTCTCAATTTGAAACAGTTGCTGATCATTTTTTTGCTGAACCGGATAGAAGCATTCGAGGCTGGGAACGGGCGATCGATGCACAATCGCGCATTGTTAAGGAGGTCGCCAAAATTCTAACAGCGCTGCAGTCTGGTGATATATTGCTCGTTGGTCATGGCGGCGTTGGTACTTTGCTTTATTGTCATTTTGCCAAAGAACCAATTGCCCGCTCGTTTGATCAACCTGCTGGCGGGGGCTGTTATTTTTCCTTTGATCTGGATTCAGGGCAAATATTGCATCCCTGGAAAACAATGGAAGAATTGAGCTGAATCTCGTTCAAACTTCCAAAATATACGTTCGTCCCCAGTCGCGCATATTGAGCAATACCGGTTCCAGTGATCGCCCCTTGTCGGTCAGGCTGTATTCCACCTTTGGCGGCACCTGGGGATAGACCTCGCGGTGGATCAGACCGTCGGCCTCAAGCTCGCGCAGTTGATTGGTCAGCGTTCGCTGGGTCACCTTGGTCAGCAGTTTTTGCAGTTCATTAAAGCGCTTAGTGCCATCCATCAGCAGGAACAGGATGACGCCCTTCCATTTGCCGCCGATGACATCCAGCGTCGCCTCAACCGGGCATTCGATATATTGTGCGTGGCGTTGTTTGCGTGTCATTTTGAACCCTCCTGAATGCTGCTAAGTGCAAAATACGACACTATGTGCATTATTACTGCGTACTTCACAATCATAACAGTAAATATTAGTTACCGGTCAATTGTAAAAAACCGGAGAATATCATGACCCCCGAACTCTACTGGACCATACTAACTGCCCTGTTCACCTCGGTGTTGTGGGCACCTCATATCATTATGCGGATTATCGAAATGAAGCCTTATCTGGCGTTTCGCGATCCATTTCATGATGTGTCGACCCGGGCTCCCTGGGCCCAGCGGGCCATTCGCGCCCACAGCAATGCGGTGGAAAACCTGATTATTTTTGCGGTATTCGCCTTCGCCATTCAAATATTGAGCGTTGGTACGGCCCTTAGCGCGTTGGCCGCCAGCGTCTATTTTTTCTCACGTGTCATACATTATATCGTTTATATCCTGGGTATTCCGTGGCTTAGAACACCGGTTTATCTGACAGGCTTTTTCTGCCAGATGGTGCTTGCGGCGACCTTGTTTGGCTGGCTTTGAATTGCCTGATTGGCAACTGCGCCTATTGCGACAAATGTCGGATAGACTCTGGCAGCCCTGCGGGTTTAACGTGGGTAAAATTACCGATGTTTGAGCGAGGCACATCATGGCATCCACCTACCGCGAAACCTATCAGAACTGGCAAAATGACCCCGAAGGTTTTTGGGCCGAAGCTGCAAAAGAAATCGACTGGTACAGCCCCGCCGTTAAAGTGTTTAACCCCAACGGCGGGGTTTATGGCACATGGTTTGATGGCGCCACCTGCAATACCTGTTACAATTGTATAGACCGGCATGTGGAAGGCGGGCGGGCCACCCAAAAAGCACTGATATATGACAGCCCGATTACCGGCGCCCAACAATCCTATAGCTATAGTGAACTCAAACAGGAAGTGGTGGCACTTGCCGCAGTGTTGCAGGACCGCGGGGTTGGCAAGGGTGACCGGGTGATCATCTATATGCCGATGGTGCCGGAGGCTGCTTTTGCCATGCTGGCCTGCGCCCGCATCGGCGCCATTCATTCGGTGGTGTTTGGCGGCTTTGCAGCAGCCGAGCTTGCAACCCGGATTGATGATGCAACACCAAAGGTGATTATATCTTCCTCGTGCGGCATTGAGCCTGGCCGGATTATTGCCTATAAACCGCTGCTGGATGAGGCGATTGAACTTGCCTCATCAAAACCACAGGCGACGATCATTCTGCAGCGCGAACAACTGACTTGCGAGCTGATCGGGGGTCGTGATTTCGATTATCGCAGCGAAACCGAATTGGCAAAATCTCAGGGTCGCGAGGTTGCGTGTGTCGCGGTTGCAGCGACCGATCCGCTTTATGTGCTGTATACATCCGGCACCACCGGCCAGCCGAAAGGCGTAATCCGCGATAATGGCGGCCACATGGTGGCGCTGAAATGGTCAATGTCGGCAATTTACGGGGTTGCGCCGGGCGAGGTATGGTGGGCGGCCTCCGATGTTGGCTGGGTGGTTGGCCATTCCTATATCGTCTACGGGCCATTGCTGCACGGGGCGACCAGTATATTGTTTGAGGGCAAGCCGGTTGGCACACCAGATGCGGGCACATTCTGGCGGGTGATTAGCGAGCACAATGTGGTTGCGCAATTCACTGCACCCACCGCCTTTCGGGCGATCAAAAAGGAAGACCCGGATGGCAAGTTGATCAAAAACTATGATTTGTCGTCATTCCGCACGCTGTTTTTGGCCGGTGAACGGGCCGATCCGGACACTATCCAGTGGGCGGAACGCAGTTTGAATGTACCGGTAATTGATCACTGGTGGCAGACGGAATCCGGCTGGCCAATGGCAACAAATCCGGTTGGTCTGGGTGCACTGCCGATTAAATATGGTTCACCCTGTGTGCCGGTGCCGGGATACAAAATTGAAGTTTTGTCCGATGAGGGCGAGCCGATGGCGAACAACGAATTGGGTAATATACTGGTAAAAATGCCCTTGCCGCCGGGCTGCCTGCCAACATTGTGGAACGCTGATCAGCGTTTTCGTGAGGCTTATCTGGAGGAATTTCAGGGTTATTACAAAACCGCCGACGCCGGTTACATCGATGATGACGGTTATCTGTTCATCATGGCGCGCACCGATGACATCATCAATGTTGCGGGGCACAGGCTTTCGACCGGCGGCATGGAAGAAGTGGTCGCCGCCCATCCCGATATTGCCGAATGCGCGGTTTTGGGTATTGCCGACAAATTGAAAGGCCAGTTGCCGGCCGGGTTTTTCATTCTGAATTCCGGTGTTGAACGCGATGTGGCGGAAATTGAAAAAGAGGTGATCGCACTGGTGCGTGAAAAAATCGGACCGGTTGCCGCGTTCAAAATTGCCATTCCGGTCAAGCGCCTGCCGAAAACCCGCTCGGGCAAAATTCTGCGCGGGACGATGCAAAAAATCGCCGACGGGATTGACTACAAAATCCCGGCGACTATTGACGATCCGGCTATTCTCGATGAAATCACCGAAGTGCTGAAAGCGCGCGGGATTTGTGATTGATGGATTGTTGATCGGATCTACGACTTGAGCGCTTCATCTTTTGATGGAATCACTCTCGTATTAATTCGCTCGCGGCCATTCGT
>JALTNS010000234.1 GCA_027000565.1 Rhizobiaceae bacterium
CGGCAATTCGAAACCAATCGAATTCACTTGAACCATGTCGAAAGACCACAAAGGGAGAATACTCAATGAACCAGAAAACAAATCCAACCCTGCAGGCCGCAAAAGATGTCAGTCGTCGTACTGTCGTCAAAGGCGGAGCTGCTGCGGGTGCTGTGGCACTTGCCGCACCTGCGCTGGTGAGCAATGCATTTGCCTCCTCGGGTGAAATCAACATCTTGATGTGGTCAGACTATTTGCCTGACGACTTCATTGCAGGTTTTGCCAAGGAAACCGGCATCAAGATCAACTATACCGGTATTGGTTCCAACGAAGAAATCATCAACAAGATGAAGGCCAACAAAGGCCAGGGATTCGATATCGTATCGCCAACCAACAACCAGAACCTCGAATGGGGTCCACTGGAATTGCTGCAACCGTTTGACATGAGCAAAGTCGATATTGACAAGGTCAATCCGGCCATGTCGAAAATCGGTACTGATGGCTGGAACTTTAATGGTAAAGGCTCTCACTGGTTGCCGCATATCTGGGGTACCGAAGGCATTGCCTGGCGTACGGATTTGTTTGTTCCAGAAGGTGGTATCCCAAGTTATGGTGATGTCTGGTCTGATGCCAATGCCGGTAAAACCATGGGTCGCCCGCACTCAATGATGCTGTGTGCCGGCCTTTATATGGAGACCGTTGGCGCGCTTGAGCCTGGTTCCATGTGGAAAGCCTATGAATCGGAAGCAACCATGCGCCCAATCTGGCAGACCGTTACTGACTGGTGTATTGCCCGCAAGAAGAACATCAAACTTCTTTGGAACGATGCTGACACCCAGAAAAACGGCTTGCTCAAGGAAGGCGTTATTGTTGGCCAGACCTGGGACGGTCCACCACTTGCCCTTAAAACAGCAGGTGAGCCGGTTCAGTATCAGGCACCAAAAGAAGGGTCAATGGCCTGGGTTGACGGTATGGCAATGCCAATCGGTGCTAAAAACATCGACGAAATCTATGCATTTATCAAATATGCATATGGTGCGAAAGCTGCCGGTGAAGCCATCAATAAACATGGCTACAATTCGCCGGTCCTTGGCGCTGACAAGTTTGCCAATGCCAACTATAAAAAGAACTTTGCCGAAGCTTATCCAGGCGATGCACTGGCTAATCTCAACCCATGGCCACCACAGGCACCTTGGTATGCGAAAGTTCGCACCGAATATGTGAACAAGTTCAAAAGCTCGTAAAAAACGGCTTTGAACCGTTCATGTCAGCAGATACCCCGGGCGATCAATTGCCCGGGGACGATTGAGGGAAAATTTTGTTGAACCGGGCGCAAGATCCGGTCGGCGTTAATAAAATGGGAGGCCTTGATGAGCTCAGGCGTTGGTGTTGATCTACAGGACATGTGGATCAAATTCGGTGATTTTGTTGCCGTTCGTGAAGCGAATGTGAACATCAAAGGTGGGGAATTTTTCTCCTTTTTAGGACCATCGGGTTGCGGTAAAACAACAATTTTGCGCGCAGTATCCGGGTTCCTTGAGCCCAGTGACGGGAAGGTGCTGATTGGTGGCAATGATATGGCGGGCAAGGGGCCAAACGAACGCCCAACCGCTTTGATATTCCAGAATTTGGCGCTGTTTCCGCTGATGAAAGTCTGGGAAAATATCACCTTTTCGATGGAAGTGCGTGGTGCCAGTGCCGATGAACGGCGCAAGCGCGCGGACGAACTTCTTGATATGATCGCATTATCCGGGCAGGGCGATAAACTGCCCTCAGAATTGTCAGGTGGACAAAAACAACGTGTGGCGATTGCCCGGGCACTTTGTGCTCAACCGGATGTATTGCTGCTTGATGAGCCGCTTTCGGCGCTCGACCTGAAATTACGCCAGCACATGCGTACTGAATTGCGCGAAATTCAAAAACGGGTCGGTATTACATTTATCTATATCACCCACGACCAGGGTGAGGCGCTGACAATGTCTGATAGTGTTGCTGTTATGAAAGCCGGCATTATCGATCAGATTTCAGATGGCAAGTCGATTTATGATGACCCTGCGACCGCCTTTGTCGCGTCCTTTGTTGGCGAGAATAATGTGTTCCGCGGCAAGATTTCTAAAATCATAGATGGCCAGGCGATCATAGATACCAACCGGACCGGCCTGTTGCGGGGTAGAGTGTCGTCAATGGCACAGGGCAAACTGAGCGTTGGCGATGATGCGATGATGTTCATTCGCCCTGAAGCGCTGGACATCAGTGAAGAAAAGAGCGCTTCAGATACCAGAATTATTGCCAATGTCCGACATTCGGAGTTTGAAGGCCAAAGTTACAATGTTTTCATGGAGGGTTCTGCAGGTAAGGAAATGAAAATGGCGCTGACCAATCGTGGTGAAACGCGACTGTACGACGCCGATGTGGAACTGACACTGGGGTATGACGCCAATCAGGCTGTTATTGTACCTGCAGGTGAACTGGCAAGCGAGTAGATCCCATGAACGGTTTCATGAAAGAATATTTCAGAAGAAACGGCATGTTGCTTGGCTGGACATTGCTCTTCCTCGTTGGATTCTGGGTGATAATGCTCATTATCCTGCCGCAAATTTCCATGCTTGATTTCTCCTTCCGCAATCATCTTCCTCCTCCGGAAATGGGTGGACCAAAAGACACTTACACTCTGGTCAATTACAAGTTTCTGATATTTGGTGCCCAGGGCAATGAGGACGGATATAACAAAGTCGACCTGCTGGTGTTCTTGCGGACGCTGATTGCGGCTGCGTTTGTTACCATACTTGATCTGTTGATTTGTTATCCGATTGCCTATTATCTCGGCCAGTCGAAAGGCGGCGGGTATATCCGTATCCTGGTGCTATTGCTGATTATTCCCTATTGGATCAATGAAATTTTACGTGCTTTTGCGTTCCGTATTATTTTTGGCGACAGCGGCGTGATCAATGAATTCCTCATGTTGTTTTCGATAATAGACAGCCCGATAGATTTCATCCGTGCCAATATCGCGCTCTATGCCGGACTCAGCTACGCATACATCCTGTTGATGATTTTCCCGATGTACAATGTCATTGAGAGCCTTGATCGTAACCAGATCGAGGCCGCACGCGATATGGGTGCATCCTGGTATATGATTCACAAGCGGGTGGTTATTCCGTTTGCCAAGCCGGGTATTTCCTCGGGCTGTACCATGGTGTTCATGTTATCGGCCGGAGCATTGGCGGCACCGCAAATATTGGGCGGGCCATCAAGTCTGTGGTTTACCCAGCTGATTTACCAATGGTTTAATCAGGGCGGTAACTGGCCGCAAGGTTCGGCCTATGCGGTTGTTCTGCTCTTGACCTGTATTGTGATTGTTCTGTCGGTCATGCGTATATTCAAAGTGAATATGGGGGATATCGGCAAATGAAAACTGAATCTCCGCTCATCCGCTTCGGACTTGCCATTTATCTGGTCTTGTTCTTCACATATCTGCTTGGGCCGCTGGTGCTCATGGGCATCACTGCCTTTAACTCTGCATCGTTTCCGCAGGTTACACCTTGGGAAGTTTTTTCGTTTGAGTGGTTTACCACCCTGTTTAACGACAAGCGAATACTAAGTGGTATTGGAAACAGCCTGATTGTTGGTTTTTTCACGGTGATCTTATCTGTTGCGATGGGTCTGGCCGGTGCCTTGATGCTGACCCAGATATGGCCAAAACTTCGTGCAACATTTTATACGGTGATAATCGCGCCGATCCTCATTCCCGGTGTTGTTCTTGGTATATCGACACTGGTTTTTTGGGACCGGGTCAACATCATGCTGGGTTTGTCAGATGACAGTTTCCTGCGCAATGGTATATTCCTGACGGTTTTGGGGCAGGCGACCTTTATTTCTTCCTATTGCATGTTGGTCTTTGTCGCCCGATTGCAGCGCTATGATCTCGGGTTAACCGAAGCAGCGCTTGATCTCGGTGCCACCCATGTTCAGGCGTTCCGTAAAATTCAGTTGCCATTTTTGATGCCTGCTGTCGGATCAGCTGCTGTGCTGGCGTTTCTGGCGTCGTTTGAAAACTATAATACGACAACCTTTACGTTTCAGGACTATCCGACACTGACCATCGAGCTTGCACAAAAGGTTCGTTACGGTATCGACCCATCGGTCTCGGCGCTGGCATTTATCATTGTCGTAATTACCGTGTTCTTTGCTTTGTTGAACGAAGTTAAAACCCGCAGGGCGCAACTGGCGATTGCCAATGGTGCACCGGTTGGCGCGGTTAGTGGCAGCTTTAAGATGCCGGGCTTTTTCTCCGGCAATCCGGCAGCCGTCGTACTTACACTATTTGTTGCTGTTGTGGTGGGCACTATTGCCTATTCGCAATTTTACGATCCGGAACCAGCAAAAGCAGTGTTGTTGAAAGAAAAACGTGCGGCCCAGCAATTGCGCATCAAAGCCCTTCAGGAACGGGTGAGATTGCAACGGCTGGAAAAAAAGCTGAAAGGACCTGACATATTCGGTTCTGGCAACTCCAAAGTGCCGCAGCCACCAAGCAAATCAGCCAGTCCGTTCGGCAATGTGTTTGCTCCAACAAATCTTGAGAAAGCTGCCGGTACCAATAAAGATGAGAAAAAACCGGCACCCAAAAAACCTGGCACCAGTGCTTTTGGCAATGTGTTTGCTCCAACCAACCTTGAGAAGGCTGCACCAAAAGAATAAACGCAACACAGGTGTAGCTGCAATTTAACCCGCCATTTTTGGCGGGTTATTTGTTTTTCAGCGCAACGACTAACGGGTATCGGAAGCTTCAAGAATGGCTGCAAAAACCCTTGCCGGTGTGGCGGGCAGATTGCGCACCCGGGCACCCGTT
>JALTNS010000235.1 GCA_027000565.1 Rhizobiaceae bacterium
AGTTGTATCCGGTTTCCGGATTGGCAAACTGGTCCCAGTTTTCCGCCGAGATTTCGTTTAAGGACGATAATACCTGCAAACTGGCTGAAACTGGTTTTTTCATGTGTCCATTTCAGGAAAGATTCCGGAATTGGGATCATAACCCTCAAATGTAATCTGGTCAGCGTGTTTATAACTCATTTCACTGTCCTGCTGATTGCGCACGGTCCAGGTAATTACCCGCTTGTTATGTTCATTTTTGATCCTGGTGATGAATTTGCAGGGCAGGTCGCGTACCCGATAGGAGACAAAGTGCAAATCATTGTCCAGCATGGCGTTGGTATGAAAATGTTCAAAATTATCTCCACCCATCGCGGTTAATCCCCTTGGTCTTTCGGGTATCAGGTCGGCAAACTGGCGGACAATCCAGTGGTTAAACGACATAACAGCAACAGGTCCCTTGTAGTTTTTAAGAGATTTCGCTGCGGCTTTCACCATGCCATTGTCTTCGCCCATAATACCTTTGAATTCCAGCAATAACGGCACTTTACCTGCTGTGAACTCAAGGTGTTCATCAAGACTGTGGATTTTATCAGAGGTTTCCTTGATGTTCAATTTGGACAGATCATTCAGCGACCGGCGGCGCACCGGTCCTTTTTCACGGGTCATGCGGTTTAGTTCAGGATCATGAAAAACTACGTTGTTGCGGTCCGCCGTTACCTGCAAATCGCATTCGATGGCATATCCGGCTTCTATTGCCTTGCTGAAGGCGGACATGGTGTTTTCGAAATTATCGGCATTCACATCGTGATATCCGCGGTGAGCAATTGGTTGCGACACCAGCCAATCGAGATCATCGGTCATATTCAGGGCCTAGTGCAGATTTTTGTTATTTGAATTCAATGATCGCATCAACTTCCACTGATACCCCAAATGGCAGGGAAGCCATGCCAACCGCAGCCCTTGCATGTTTACCACGGTCGCCAAGCGCTTCTACAAGCAGGTCAGATGCGCCGTTGATAACCGCTGGATGGTCGCCAAAATCCGGTGCAGAATTGACAAATCCGGTGATCTTTACAACTTGCGTAATGCGGTCAAGATCACCAAGTGCTGCTTTCGCCTGGGCCAGCAGGTTTATCGCGCAAAGGCGCGCAGCTTTTTGTCCGGTTTCCACGTCGAAGCCGTCGCCAAGTTTGCCTTGATATTCGAGACCGTTTGGTCCCACTGGCACCTGTCCAGAGATCATCAACAGATTGCCGGTCTTCACAAAAGGTACGTAGTTGGCCGCCGGAGTGGCCGGTGCCGGAAGGGTTATGCCCAGTGAATCAAGTTTTTGTTCTGTGTTGCCTGTCATCGGTTTCTTTCAGCCTTGTTGAAAAAGTATAAGTGAAAGCGGTAGCTCTTTTTTTGATCGGTGAAAAGTCGCAATTTCATTCAATTAATGGCATTAAGGTTGAAAGCAGTAATCTTACCACGCTAATCGAGAGAAATTGATGAAATTATCCCCGCTGACACCTTTGGTAACCGTAACATTTGTAATTATCCTGACGGCAGGAGCTGTCGACAGGGCCAGAGCCAGCGCCGCTACATTGAGTGGCATTGTTGCCCATCGCGCAGTTTATGATGTTGAATTGCTGGAATCCTCGGACCGTTCTGGCATACGCGCCATGAATGGACGTATTGTTTATGAGATTAACGGATCGGTATGTGAGGGTTTTGCCGTGAGTTTCCGTTTTGTGACCCGCATCGAAACCGGTCGCAAATCTTATGTTACCGACCAGCGTACGACCACCTATGAGGACAGTGCCGGTAAAAAATTGCGTTTTGTTACCCGTTCCTACGTCAACGATCAGTTCGAACGGGAGGTCAGAGGTAATGCGACTCGCACCGATGAAGGTACAAATGTCAATTTAACCAAACCGGAAAGCCGGACGATCAAACTCGGCAAAGCGATCTTCATGACCGAACATCTGGGACTGGTGATCGAAAAAGCGGAAAATGGTGAAACGTTTTTTGCGGCTGATGTGTTTGACGGTTCCGACAGTGGTGATGAGCTTATGGCGACCACCACAATCATCGGCAAAAAATCCACTTTTGATCCGGTTGAAAAATCTGTTGGGACTGCATTGTTGGAAGGCAAAACCACGTGGCCGGTGTCGATCAGCTATTTTTCCCTGAACGAAAAACAGCGTGGCGAAAGCCTGCCGGTATATCAGGTATCATTCGATTTGTTCAAAAACGGCATATCCGGCAATTTGAAGATGATTTACAAGGATTATTCGCTAAAAGCCAAGTTGAATTCTGTCGAGTTACTGCCAATGAGCTCGTGTGAAAAATGATGCCGGATCTGCTGGTTAATAATAGCCACTATTGATCCTTGTTATCGCTGACGGGCTGATCACGTTGTGGTCTTGCAGCATCTTCCTTTCGAAATGTCAGACCCAAAGACATTGACTTATCACCAAATTTTCCACGAACCTTGTCCATCGCGCGTTCCGCGGCGGCACGTTTTTCACCTTGCGGGTCAATGAGGTCTGCGGGGTCAGCCCCTTCTGCCGGGCTTAAATCAGAAACACCAATTCCAAGCAGGCGGAATTTGGTGCCATCCAGCTCCTTTTGTAAGAGCGAACGACCGGTACGAAAAATCTTGTCGGCAAGCTGTGTCGGATCGCCCAGCGCGCGGTTACGGGTGCTTGACTTGAACCCGGTTGTTTTTAGTTTCAAAACGACCGTACGTCCGGCAATGTTTTTTTGTTTCAATCCGGTTGATACACGCTCCGACAACCGGCGCAATATGGGCACCAGTTCCTCGGCTGAAGACTTGTCGTGGTTAAATGTGGTTTCAGCGCTGACACTTTTGGCTTTGCCGCCTGGTTTGACGGTTCGCGCATCAAGCCCGCGCGAAAGCTCATACAATCGCAATCCCATCGTGCCATATCGTTTGACCAGTTCGGACTGCTCCATTGTCTGCAATGTGCCTATTTTTTGTATGCCATCGCGGTTAAGCCGCGCCTTCATGGCCTTGCCCACGCCCCATATCAGTGACACCGGTTGCTGTTTGAGAAATTCCACGGCACCCTTTTCACCAATGACCGAGAACCCGCGAGGCTTTTCAAAGTCAGAGGCAACTTTGGCCAGAAATTTATTGTATGAGAGACCAACAGATACGGTGATACCGATTTCTGTTTCCACGGTTCGCGCCAGCCGTGCCAGCACGAGGGCCGGTGGCTCGCCGTGCAAACGGCGGGTGCCTTCGAGGTTCAAGAACGCCTCATCGATCGAGATTGGCTCAACGGCAGGTGTTAAAGCTCGCATCAGCTCTTTCACTTCGCGTCCGACACGGGCATATTTTTTCATATCCGGCTTAATAACCACGGCGTCCGGGCAAGCTTTTAATGCCTGAAACATCGGCATTGCAGAGTGCACACCCCTGATGCGGGCAATATAACAACAGGTAGAAACCACACCACGCTTGCCGCCACCGACGATTACCGGCTTATGGTTAAGTTTCGGGTTGTCGCGTTTTTCCACCGACGCAAAAAACGCATCGCAATCAATATGAGCGATATCAAGGTCAAACAGTTCCGGATGATAGAGCAGTCGCGGGCTGCCACATTCGGGGCAACGCTTGCTGGCGATTTTCTGGACGTGCATACAGTCGCGACAAAACCCGCTGGTCTTTGAGCTTGTTGCAGATGTTCCGGTCATTGGAAGAAGTCCAGATTTATCCGGTCAACACCGAACGTACGGTTTGGCCGGTCTCATGCCAGTTTCCGCTGGACAGTAGCACAGAATTACCCGGTCGGGTCATTTCCCTGAAAACATCATCTGCCATGAAATGAATAAGCGAGGTATCGGGTGAATAATTGCCAACACTTTCAAGGTGGTGGCCTGTATCATCAATGAAAACGGTATTCTGATTGCTCCAGTCGGCCAGCCATTTTACCGGCGGTCCCTTGGCGCCGCTATTGGTCACCAGCGGGTAGGGGATTTGGATGTCTGCAAGGTACTTTCGCCGCGCGTCGCCATATTTGTGCGGCAAGTTGGTCAACAAAATAATATCTATGGTATTGGCCAAATCGGC
Source organism: Rhizobiaceae bacterium (assembly GCA_027000565.1). Lineage (GTDB taxonomy): Bacteria > Pseudomonadota > Alphaproteobacteria > Rhizobiales > Rhizobiaceae > SZUA-100. Next base: position 4,064 of record JALTNS010000235.1, read on the forward strand.
CAGCACCCCGGCTACGCCGTCAACTGCCATTTGCCGTTCCGCCTGCTCTTCAAACAGGTGATTAAGGACAGACCAGATTTTTTCCTGATCAGCCTCGCGACCATCGGATTTGTGAAAAACATTACCGTTGAGCTTGATAACTTTTTTACCGAGCACCAACCCGTGTTCACCAAGCAGTTGTTCAAACGGTTCAACCAGATGCAGGATGACCTCATCGACATCACAAATCAGCAGCGGTCGGCTGACCGGAGCAAGTGATTCCAGCTGTTTCAGAGTTGCCGGATCAATCAATTGCGGTACCATTGTTGTCGAGTATGGCCCGTGCGCTTACCACCGTCTTCGGATCTAAATTGTTGGCCTCGGCAAATTTCATCAGGCTTGGTTCAAAGTTCAGGAAAAAATCGAGCACACCTACCGGAAATCCGGGTTGCCCTGATGCCTCGCGTAGTTGCGAAGGGTCAATCCCGGTTAGTGCCAAAAACCGCGATAATAATTCGGGGTCATCTGCCAGATATTGCAACGCCATGGCGGCAATGTTTTCCGGGGATGTATTTTCACCGATAATATTTGTCTCATCAGCAGTATTTGAACCAAGCGTCATTTCGGGTTGTTTGCCATTTTGAAAGGAAATTGAAATAGTGTCCGGAAGAGAATCAAAGAAGCATAACAAGCGCCAATAATTGCGCAAGAGACTGATGGTTTGTTGATATGGCGAAATCTGTTATGATTGTTGAAGATAACGAGCTGAATATGAAGCTCTTCAA
>JALTNS010000236.1:0-1764 GCA_027000565.1 Rhizobiaceae bacterium
CGGCAAAAAACCAGGTATCAAACCGCCGTGGACGGCCCGGCGGAGTGATGGCGCGGGCAACAAGCCTGAGGTTTTGCAGTTTTGGTGCAATACCGTGCTCACAAAACGCGGCCCAATCAGGATACTTGGTAGAATAGGAGCAGGCTTCGCCAACAAACAGCCCGGCTTCTTCGTAGGTTTCGCGAATCGATGCCAGCGCCAGCGCCCGTGCACGCCTTGTGGTGGCGCGGCCTTTCATTTTTGATAAAAGCTTCTTTTCGATTTCCGGATGAAGGTTGTCGGGTGTTGGAACGGATCCATCGGTCTTGTCGACCCTGCCACCGGGAAATACAAAAAGACCGGGCATGAACTTATGCCGCATGTGTCGCCGGCCCATAACGATTTGATAATTGCCCGGTTCGCCGTCGATTAAAATCAACGTCGCCGCTTCTTTTGGTCTGATGTAGAGTGATTTTTCAGACGCCGTAAAGTTGGATGTTTTATCAATTTGCGCCCGGGTCATGTTTTCCATTAGTAAAGTCGGTCCTCATTATCGGCGGCTACAAATTCGTCACCAGAGCCAAATCCGTGCATGCGTAGCGCCCATTGCAGACCAACCACGGCACTTTTTAAGGGTCTGAGCAGAACCAGCGACAGAATTATTGTCAATGGTATCCAGATTGCCAAATGCACGCCTGTTGACCAGTCGGTCGACCGTTCAACAACCAGCATCAGAGCAACAATTATGTGGCCGACAATGAAAATGGTCAAATAGGGCGGGAAGTCATCAGCCTGATGCCCTTCCAGGACTTCTCCGCAAACTTTACAATTGGGCGTGATCTCAAGGTATCCGTTAAACGCCGACCCTTTGCCACAGGACGGGCATTTGCATCTCAACCCGTTCTTGATTGCTGGGAACACCGGGCGCTTCCAATCAACATTTTTTTCAGGATTATTCATTCATCTGTTCTTTCTGCGATGTTTTCGACCGCGGCTGCCCCGTGGCGGGCCTTTGTGTGAATAGCGCTGGCTGGCACCAGGTCGACTTTTACCATTATGTCTGGAACGCGGTAAAGCGTCTGATTTGCGACCTTCACTTATCATTTCAAACAGTAAGGCGCCGGCCAGAGGTGCAGCTTCCACCAGTTTAACTTCAACCTGATCACCCATTTGGAATGACAAGCCGGATCGCTCGCCAATAACCGCGTGAGCAGCTTCGTCGTGAATAAAATATTCGTCACCGAGACCAGATAGGGGGATAAAGCCATCGGCGCCAGTCTCATTCAGTGTGACAAACAGCCCCGAGCGGGTCACTCCGTTAATGCGGCCTTTGAATGTGGCGTTGATTTTATCGCTCATATGGGCCGCGATTAACCGGTCCTTGGTATCGCGCTCAGCTTTCATCGCCCGGCGTTCGGTGTCTGAAATGCTGGTTGCGATGAGATCTAATCTGGCTTCTTCATCACGGGTAATTGCGCCCTCGCCAAGCCCCAGTGCACTGACCAGCGCACGATGGACAATCAGATCGGCGTAGCGGCGAATGGGTGAGGTAAAGTGTGCATATCGCGCGAGGTTGAGGCCAAAATGGCCGATATTTTGCGGACTGTATTCGGCTTGGCTTTGTGAACGCAATACCACCTGATTGACCAGATCAGCGCTGGCCTTGCCTTCGACTTTCGCCAATATCTGGTTGAAATGCGAAGGCCGCAGACTGCCGCCCTTGACCAGCGAAAGGCCAACAGTCTTGAGAAATTCGCGCAAGGATTCGAGTTTTGAAAGCGATGG
>JALTNS010000236.1:1774-4817 GCA_027000565.1 Rhizobiaceae bacterium
GGAATAGCCCATCTGCTGCAAATAATCCGCCAGAGCTTCGCGCTTATCATCGCTTGGCTGGTCGTGGATACGGTAAATCAGTGGTAGATGGGCTTGTTCAACTGTTTCTGCGGCGGCCACATTGGCCTGGATCATAAATTCTTCAACCAGCCGGTGCGCATCAAGACGGGGAGGGATCTCCACCCGGTCTACGGTGCCATCCTTTTTCAGCAGGATTTTACGCTCTGGCAGTTCAAGCGCCAGGGGTGCACGTTTTTCACGGTCGAGTTTCAGACACTGATAAGCCGCCCATAAGGGCTTGAGAATGCCGTCCAAATGCAGGATGACGGCTGCATCTTTTGATGTGCCATCAATTGCCGCCTGTGCCTGTTGATAGGAGAGCTTTGCATGGGAGCGCATCATGATGCGGTGAAACTTGTGGGATAATTTTTTGCCGCTTGCACTAAATACCATTTCAACTGCAATAGCCGGGCGATCAACGCCCTCTTTGAGCGAGCATAGCTCATTTGAAATGCGTTCGGGCAGCATTGGCACTACACGGTCCGGGAAATATACTGAATTACCGCGCTTCAGCGCCTCCCGGTCAAGTGCCGAACCCGGGCGCACATACCATGAGACATCGGCAATCGCGACGATGACCCTATATCCTTCCGGATTGTGTGGATTATCATCTTCCATCGCATAGATCGCATCATCATGGTCCTTGGCATCAAACGGATCGATGGTAATGAGCGGAATTTCTCGCCAGTCCTCGCGATTGGCCATTGAAGCCGGGCCGGCATTTTCAGCTTCTTCGAGAACATCTTTAGGGAAAATATAGGGAATGTCGTTGGAATGGATGGCGATCATTGAAACCGCTTTTTCAGATTCCATCGAACCAAGAACGTTGGTAATTTTGGCCCTTTGCCGGATGTTGCGCCCGGAACGGGTAAGCTGTACTTCTACCAAGTCGCCATATTTCGCACCATTTGCATCTATGGCGTCCACGTCCATTTCTTTCTGTCGCCGATCAACAGGCTCTATCCAACCGCCTCCGGTGCTGCTGCCATCCTGATAAGGCCTGAACACTCCAAGTATGGCATCGCGCGGGCGGTCGAGAACTTTGATAATGCGGGCAGAGTAAGTGGTGCCCTTGCCGTGACCTTCCCGGCTAATTCGCGCCAGTATCCGGTCGCCAATACCGGCGATTTTGCCCTTGTTGGTGCCACGGCCCCCTCTGGTTTCGCGGCGTATGGATACTATCGGCGCTGGTGCATCAGCCAATTGGCTATCCCGTGGAGGCCATTCTGAGGGTTTTGCAAGCAGCCCGCCATCGCGGTCGCGGGTAACTATGTCGAGGACAGCAACATTGGGCAATTCGCCCGGCTTGGCAAATCCACCCCTGGACCTTTGCAGTAACCCTTCGTTTTTAAGGGCACGCAATTCGGCCTTCAAGGCCATTCGTTGATCGCCGGTGATCTTGAATGCGCGGGCAATTTCGCGTTTGCTTGAGTGTTCCGGATTATTGGCAATATAGTCAAGCAATTGCTGGCGATCAGGCATATTGCCGGAGGCCATTTTCTGTTTTTTGCTGCTCTTTGCCAAATTTTTCCCGTTCTATTCCGAATCTGATTTGGCCGAAGCTTTTTTCTTGGCCGGAGCCTTCTTTTTTGCCGCTGGCTTTTTCTTTGCTGCGGCTTTCTTTTTGGGTGCAGCTTTTCTTTTTGGTTTTTTGCCAGCTTTGGCAGCACGATCGGCAATCAATTGTACGGCTTCTTCAAGCGTCACCGATTGAGGATCCTTGTCCCGCGGAAGTGTCGCATTAATCTTGCCATGTTTGACATAAGGTCCATATCGACCATCCATGACCGCGATTGGTCCGCCCAGTTCTGGATGCTCGCCGAGGTCTTTTAGGGAAGTCGCAGCCTGTCGCCCGCCGCCTTTGGCTGCTTTTTCAGCAATCACCGTTACGGCGTGGTTGAGCCCTATGGTGAAAACATCATCTACCGTTTCCAGATTGGCGTAGCGGCCTTCATGCAGCACAAACGGTCCATAGCGGCCAATGCCGGCAGTAATTTCCTTGCCCGATTCAGGGTGTATGCCAACCGGGCGGGGCAGTGAAAGCAGTTTGAGTGCCTTTTCATAGTCAATTGTATCTGGCGCCCAGCCTTTGGGCAGGCTTGCGCGTTTTGCTTCCTTGCCCTCGCCGCGCTGAACATAGGGGCCAAATCGCCCCGTACGCAGCGTGATTTCCTCATCCAGTTCAGGATCCCGGCCGAGCACTTTTGGCCCTTCACTCGCTGCTTGCGCTTCTTGCAGACCATCAGCGCCCAATTGTCGGGTGAATTTGCATTCGGGGTAATTGGAGCAGCCGATAAAAGCACCAAACCTGCCGACTTTCAGGCTCAACTGACCTTCGCCGCAAGTGGGGCATTTTCGTGGGTCACTACCATCTTCGTTTTCAGGAAATGCCAATGGACCTAGCGCTTCATTCAAGGTATCCAGAACCTCGGTAACCCGCAAATCCTTGGTTTCATCAACCGCTGCCGAGAATTGTGTCCAGAAATCACGCAGCACTTTTTTCCAGGGCAGTTCACCGGCTGAAATCAAGTCGAGCTTTTTTTCAAGGTCGGCAGTAAAATCATATTCAACATACTGATCGAAGAAACTTTCAAGAAACGATGTCACCAACCGTCCCTTGGCTTGGGGAATAAGTCGGCGTTTGTCGATAGTAACATAGTCGCGGTTTTCAAGCGTCGCCAATGTCGAGGCATAGGTAGACGGGCGGCCAATGCCCAATTCTTCCATTTTTTTGATCAGCGACGCTTCCGAATACCGCGCTGGCGGTTCTGTGTGATGCCGGGTCGCATCAATGTTCTGGCGCTCGAGGTTTTCGCCCCTGGTGATTGGTGGCAGGCGTTTTTCATCTTCCTTGTCACCATCGGTTTTTGGTGCCTGATAGAGTTTCAAAAAGCCATCAAACTTGATGACGGAACCATTGGCGCGCAACATCGCGGTTTTGCCGGAATTGGTTGCCTCGATATCAACCACCGTGCGTTCGATT
>JALTNS010000237.1:0-14831 GCA_027000565.1 Rhizobiaceae bacterium
ACCAGCACCTCCGGAATCAGCGGACGGGAATTATAGGTGCTGGACTGCACTGCCCCATAGGCGCCTGCCGAGCTGACCGCAATCAAATCATCCTGCTTAACCGGCGCAATGTGACGATCCTTGGCCAAGTAGTCACCTGACTCACATACCGGTCCGACAATATCCGCCCTGATACGCGGCGCGCTGGCCGGGGCCAGTTCAACCGGCAAGATTTCGTGCCAGGCTTCATAAAGGGTCGGGCGGATCAAATCGTTCATCGCCGCATCGACAATGACAAAGGCTTTTTCACTGCCGGTTTTTAGATATTCAACCTTTGTCACCAGAATGCCCGCATTGCCGACAATCAACCGGCCCGGCTCAAAAATAACCTGGCAATCAAGCGCCTTGACATGGCTTTTGACCACTTCAGCATATTCAAGCGGATCGGGCGGCGGCGCATTGTCATCGTGATAGGGAATACCCAGCCCGCCACCAAGGTCCACATGATCAATGGAATGGCCATCAAGGCGAAGCTGACCAATCAATTCACCGAGGCGAGCAAATGCCCGGTCGAACGGTTCGAGATCGGTTATCTGGCTGCCAATATGCATATCGATGCCGGCCACTTTGATACCCGGCAATTGGGCCGCTTTTTGATAAATGCGCAGCGCGTCCTTCCACGAGATGCCAAATTTGTCTTCGGCCTTGCCGGTGGAAATTTTTGCATGGGTTTTGGCATCCACATCCGGATTGATGCGAAAGGAAACCGGCGCGGTTTTTCCAGCGGCAACCGCACGCTGCGACAATCTTTCAAGTTCCGGCTCGGACTCCACATTGAAACACAGAATTTCCGAGGCCAGCGCAAAATCAATCTCATTGATGGATTTGCCAACCCCGGAAAACAGGATTTTGCTGCCCGGAATGCCGACGGCCAATGCGCGGCGCAATTCACCTTCGGATACCACATCGGCCCCGGCCCCCTGATTAGCCAGGGTTTTAAGCACCGCCATATTGGAATTGGCTTTCATCGCATAACATACAAGCGACGGAATATCGCTCAGCGCATCGGCAAACACATGATAATGGCGCACCAGCGTCGCGGTTGAATAACAATAAAACGGTGTGCCGACATTTTGCGCAATTTCAGGGATGGCAACATCTTCGGCGTGCAAAACGCCATCGCGATAGTCAAAATGGTTCACGATTATACCTGTCAGATAGGATTGGTTTCAGGGAATTATATAAAATTGTGCTTATTCAAGCAGACCGTCAAGGATAAACCGCTTACCCGGTTTTTTCTTTTCGCGCACAACACCGGCGTTTTTTTCTTCATCGGTAAGCGGCACCGCAGAAGGCGCAATGGGAGCCGAACGTTTGCCACAGCCTGAAAGGGGCCCCGCAAGCAGGATTACCACCAGCGAACCAAGCCCGATTTTCCTGAAATTTTTCACGCTCAACAATCTCCGCGCCAATCCACTTTAACTGATCAGACCTTTAACCCCAAAGGTGGCCGAAATCCGGTTTTATCACACTAATTCGAACTTGCCAGTCTATATTGCGAGCACAAATATTCGGCCCCAACAATTCATCGTTACGGGGTGTCAGTTTCACCGGCCATTTTCTCGCGCCAGTATGCAATCTGTTTTTTGACATTTTCTGGCGCCGTGCCACCAAAGCTGGTACGGCTTTTGACCGAATTTTCAACACTCAACACATTAAAGACCCCGGCATTGATGCGTGGCTCCAGCTGTTGCAGGTCGCCCAGCGGCAGTTCTGCCAGTTCGCATCCATTCTTCTCCGCCATCGCAACCGCCGTACCTGTTATATGATGGGCATCGCGAAATGGCAGGTTAAGCTCGCGCACCAGCCAGTCGGCAAGGTCGGTGGCGGTGGAATAACCGGAACCGGCAGCTTTCCCCATATTCTCCCTGTTGACCGCAAGGTCAGCGATCATGCCGGTCATTGCCGCAATGCAAAGTTCAAGCGTAGATGCGGCATCAAATACCACTTCCTTGTCTTCCTGCATGTCTTTGGAATAGGTCAGCGGCAGCCCTTTCATCACCGTCAGAAGCGATAAAAGCGCACCATTGATGCGCCCGGTTTTGGCCCGTACAAGCTCGGCCGCATCCGGGTTTTTCTTTTGCGGCATAATGGATGAGCCGGTGGAAAATTTATCAGACAATTGCGCAAAGCCAAATTGCGGTGTTGACCAGATGACGATTTCCTCGGCCAGCCGGGAGAGATGGGTAGCGCTTATTGACGCAGCCGCGAGAAATTCGAGTGCAAAATCCCGGTCCGATACGGAATCGAGCGAGTTGCGGGTCGGCTCGCGAAAACCAAGCGCGTTGGCCGTCATGTGCCGGTCAACCGGAAACCCGGTTCCGGCAAGTGCTGCAGCCCCGAGCGGGCATTCATCCATGCGGATAATGGCATCGTGGAACCTTGAGCGATCACGCGCAATCATTTCCACATAAGCAAGGCAATGATGGCCAAAAGTCACAGGTTGCGCGGTTTGCAGGTGGGTGAACCCCGGCATTAATGTATCAAAATGCTCCTCCGCACGGTCGAGAAACACCGATATCAACCGCCCGAGGGCTGCTTCAATCTGCTGGCTTTGCTGTTTTACCCAGAGGCGAAAATCCAGCGCCACCTGATCGTTGCGCGAGCGCGCGGTGTGCAACCGCCCGGCGGCAGGACCAATCAATTCACGCAACCTTGCCTCGATATTCATGTGAATATCTTCAAGTGCGGTTGAGAATTTGAACCCGCCGCTCTCGATCTCTGACAAAATTGTGTCTAGACCGTCAGTAATTTCCTGCGCATCCTTAGCGGAGATAATACCGGTTTCGGCGAGCATCGCCGCATGGGCTTTTGAGCCCGCAATATCCTGAGTATAAAGCACCTTGTCAAAACCAATTGAGGCATTGATTTCTTCCATGATGGCATCAGGACCAGAGGCAAACCTGCCACCCCACATTTTGTTGCCAGATTGCTTACCACTCATGTCCCACTCCTGGAGTTTTACTAGATGACCGCCGAAAATTCCCCCCGCAAAAATCCGTTCGCCAAATATTTGTTTGGAGGAGCCACACTGGCAGTCGTTGTCGGCATCGGCTTATACGCATTTTATCGTGGTGCTGACAATCCCGGGGCAGACCCCAAAGTTGCGCAGGCCTGTCAGGGGGCGGCAGCAACCATTGCCGCAATCACCCCCTTTGCCAAGGGCGAGCTTGCAGCCTTTCAGCCTGTCGACAAGGCCGCTGACCTGACAAAAATCCCGTTCAAGGACAAGGATGGCAAAACCGTAACGCTGGCTGACTGGGAAGGCCGAACCGTATTGTTGAATCTGTGGGCAACCTGGTGCGCACCGTGTCGCCGTGAAATGCCGGCGCTTGAAAAGCTGCAGGTGGAACTTGGCGGTGATTCATTTGAGGTGGTGCCGGTGAGCATCGATCTGGGTGATGATTCAAAACCAAAGGCTTTTTACAAACAGATCGGCCTGACGAAACTGCCGTTTTATGTCGATAGCACGATGGAAATATTTAATACGCTGAAACAGCAGAACCTCGCATTTGGCATGCCAACAACCATTCTGGTCAACACAGAAGGCTGCTCGGTAGGCGTTATCAACGGTCCCGCCGAATGGGCCAGCAATGATGCGTTTGAACTGATCAGGTCTGCTTTGTAGAAATTACGCCGCCAGCGCCAGTTTTACCTGCTGACGGATGTGGCTCAGCGTAAACGGCTTGGAAATGACATCAATGACGATCTTGTCCAGACCGTCGGCACGTTCGCGCTGGTCGGCAAAGCCGGTCATCATCAGGATTTTAAGATCAGGAAACAGTTTGGCCGCATTATAGGCAAGCTCAATGCCATCCATGAACGGCATTTTTATATCAGTCAGCAGCAGATCATACTTGCCATTGGCCAGACGCAGGGCATCCAGCCCTTCCTCACCGTCTTCGGCAAGATCAACGCTGTGCCCTTCCATTTCAAGTGCCCGGGCAACAAAACTGCGCACCGCCTCGTCATCCTCGGTTATCAGGATTTTTGCCATAATATCCTCGCCAATCCAGTCTTGATATTGCCGTCAGGCATCACCTTTTACAACACCCACATAGGGCAGTTCGCGAAACGCATGGCCAACATCCATGCCATAACCGACTACAAAATAGTCCGGACAGTCAAAACCGACATAATCTGCATCAATATCTGCCTTGCGTTTAGAGTGTTTATCGAGCAACACCGCGATATTGACCTTGTTGGCACCGCGCTCGATCATTAAATCCCTGGCAAATTTAAGTGTATTGCCCGATTCCAGAATATCATCGATCAAAAGCACATCCCGGTCTTTAACCTCGCTTTCGATATCGCGCAAAATACGCACTTCGCCACCGGTAGTTCCGGCACCATAACTTGCCAGTGAAATAAACTCGACCTCCGGCTCTACTTTTACCGCATGCAATGCACGAATGAGATCGGCTGCAAATACAAACGATCCTTTCAATATGGCAATGACAATGAGGTCTTTGTGACCGCCGGCAGCAATTTCTGCCGCCATCTTGAGATTTTGCTCGGCAATCTGTTCAACACTGAACAACACCTCAATTTCTTTTCCGCGAACAATAGCCATCAGCTTGCAACCCTTGCCGGTCCGCCACGGGCGGAAAATTCAGACGTAATATCCCAGCTGATCTCGGAATGGTTAGATAGCCTGGTGGGTAAATTCATGCGGATTCCTGCTTTCAACCTTAAATACCCCGGCTTGAATATCCAGCCGAACGGGATTTCTGTTCTCGCTCCTCGCAATCGCATCACCGGCGCGAAGGCCTTTCGAATTGACATCGATTCCGGCAAGCTTGTAAAGCCCGCAACAGAAGGACTCACAGATACCGTATCTATGCTGACTGAAATTAAATATCCAGCCACTATCGCTTGCGCGTGGTTTAACTGTACTGGTAAATTGGCATTGCTATAAACACATGTGGTGCGAATCAACAAAGCGTCAATCTCCTTATTTTGATTGGATTGCCGACATCGGACACCAGAGGCTGCCTTGGATAAGTTTGTAATCAAGTTCGAGAATGTCGGTCTGCGTTATGGCATGGGGCCGGAGATATTGCGTGATCTGAACTTTCAGATAACGCCGGGCTCGTTTCAGTTTCTAACCGGCCCTTCCGGTGCCGGAAAATCCAGTCTTTTGCGCCTGTTGTTTTTGTCACTGAAGCCGACACGCGGCCTGATCAGCGTATTTGGCAATGACACTGCCTCAATTTTGCCCGATGAGCTGCCCGCTATTCGCCAGAAAATCGGCATTGTATTTCAGGATTTTCGCCTGCTTGACCATCTTACCACTTACGAAAATGTCGCTTTGCCCCTGCGGGTACGTGGCAAGGAGGATGTCAGTTACCGAAAAGACGTGATTGAACTTTTGAGCTGGGTTGGCTTGAAAGACCGTATCAATGTATATCCGCCGGTGCTGTCGGGTGGTGAAAAACAGCGTGCCGCTATTGCCCGTGCGCTGATCAATCAACCAAAATTGCTGCTTGCCGATGAACCAACCGGCAATCTCGATCCTTCCCTTGCCCGCAGGCTGCTGCGGTTATTTGCCGAGCTCAACCGTTCCGGCACCTCGGTGGTTATCGCCACCCATGACCTTGACCTGATGGACCAGTATCAGACAAGGCGGTTGGTTCTAAATGAAGGGCGGTTGCAGGTTTATGACTAAATACAAATCCTATCGCCGGAAGAAGTTGCAGCCGGGTCGCGCACCGGTGCCGAAAATATCCGATGCAGATTATGGCAAGCCCGCGACAAAAGGTGATCCTGTCAAAATCCTGCCAAGGCAGAATAAACAATCGTCGATTGTTCCGCGCGAAACCATCGCCGGCAATTCACTCATGCTGGTAATCGCCATTATGTCATTTTTGCTGTGCATCACATTTGGCGCGGTCAGTCTGGTCAGCGACACCGCCTCGGCCTGGCAAAACGACATTGCCCGTGAAGTTACCATTCAAATAAGACCGGTTGACGGGGTCAATATGACTGAAGCGCTGGAGCGGGCACAAACAATTGCCAGCGGCAAACCTGGCATAGACAGTGTTACGATTATCAGTGATGACGAAACCGCCCGGTTGCTCGAGCCCTGGCTTGGTGCTGGCCTCAGCCTTGAGGAATTGCCGATACCGCGATTGTTGAGCGTAAAACTTAAAACCGGTAAAAGGCCCGATTTCGACGAATTGCGGCGCGAACTGACAGAAAGTGTCCCCGGTGCCAGTCTTGATGATCACCAGGCCTGGGCTGGCCGGTTAACACGAATGGCCGGGGCAACGGTCATAATTGGTGTTGCAATTATGCTGCTGGTCATGGCCGCAACTGTGCTTACCGTAATATTTGCAACCAAGGGCGCGATGTCGGGAAACCGCCATGTTGTTGAAGTGCTGCATTTTGTCGGTGCTGATGATAAATATATCGCCGACCAGTTTCAGCGGCACTTTTTATTGCTGGGGCTGAAAGGCGGGGCGGTTGGCGGTCTGATTGCAACGCTGGGTTTTTTGATTATCGGTTACTGGACCGGGCAAAACAGCGCCACACCCGAGGGCGATCAGATGACCGCTTTGTTTGGCACATTCTCGGTTGGAACAACCGGTTATTCGGGTGTCATTGTTATCGTGATTCTGATCGCATTCCTCACGGCCTATACTTCAAGGGCCACCGTGCGCCGCCAGATTTCCGCCCTTGAACAAAATTAGTCGAAAATTATACATTTCACGAGATTTGCCTCCAAAAATGATGACAACCGGCAATTCAACCCATAACGTGGTGCCGGGGCTGGGGCTTTTATTGCCCGCGACCTGCCGCAATTGGTCACTATACAACAGTGGCTCGATGAATGTCATGGTTTGGAGCGGTGGTATGGAAAATGAGACACCTGCAAAACAGCGCGGTTTTGCATCGCGAATCGCAGGGTTTTTCAAACTCCTGATTGGCCTTGGTGCGCTCGGTTTTATCATCATTGCCGGATTTCTGATTGGCGGGTTTTTGAAGTTCACAGATACGGTTGCCAGTTATGATACAAAATCCATGCCTGACAAATCTGCCGCCATCGTCGTTTATACCGGTGGATCATCACGCATCGAGGAAGCGGCACGGCTGTTAAAGCAGGGCAAGGGCAAGCGGCTTTTAATCAGTGGTGTTCATCCAAAAACATCAAATGATTCATTAATGAAGCGCTCCGGCATTGAACCGGATCTGTTTAATTGTTGTGTCGATATCGACAAACAGGCACCCGATACCCATGGCAATGCGGTCGAAACCAGAAAATGGAGTACTGCCAACGGTTATGACAGCCTGATTATTGTTACCAGCACCTATCACATGCCACGCAGCATTCTGGAAACCCACCGCATGCTGCCCGACGTCAAACTCATTCCCTTTGCCGTGGCCACCCATGAGTTTGACGGCAACCGCTGGTATCGGGACAAAAACACCCTGCGCCTGTTACTGTCAGAATATTCCAAATATATCGCGACCCAGATCAGACCGGTTTTAACTGGCAAAGCGCTCAATACAATTCGCGCCAGCCTGACCGGGCTTTAAGCTGTGGTCTCGGCCGGAATTGTGAAAAGCCTCAAAATTGCAATGGACAGACAGACCAAAACCCGCATATTCCCTTTCAATCAATGACCCTGTCTGGAGACAACCTGTTGCTGGTAATTCGTGCCCTGATTTTCAACGTCGTGTTCTATCTGAATCTGATTGTGCAGATGCTCGTGCAAACACCGCTGTATTTTTTATTGCCACGCAAGGGCGCGCTGGTGATTGTTAAAAACTGGTGCCGTTCAAGCAACTGGTGGCACCGGATAATCGTCGGTACAAAATACGAAATTACCGGCCTCGAAAACATTCCCGAGGAAGGCTGCATCATTGCGGTGAAACACCAGTCGATGTGGGAATTTTATGCGATTTTGCCCCTGTTTGAGGATCCGGCCTATATTCTGAAGCGCGAACTGATGTGGATACCGCTGTTTGGCTGGTATGTCGCCAAAACCCGGATGATCCCGATCAATCGGGGCAAGCGCAGCAAGGCAATGAAAGAAATGACCGCTAAAGCTGCGGAAGAAATCGCCCTGGGCAGGCAGATTCTCATTTATCCGGAAGGCACCAGACGGGTTCCGGGGGCAGAGCCTGCCTACAAATATGGCATTGCCCATATGTACAAGGAGCTTAAATGCCCGGTATTGCCGATCGCCCTTAATTCCGGGCTCTATTGGCCCAGGCGCAAATTCATGCGTTACCCAGGCACCATTCGGGTAAATATCATGGAGCCAATCATGCCCGGGCTTGATACGGAGGAATTCCAGAGCGAATTGCAAAATCGGATCGAGGATAGTTGCATGGTCCTGTACGAAAAGGCCGCTAACGATACCCCGCCGCCGCCATTGCCAGAGGCATTAAAAAAGCAGCTGGCGGCAAGAAAATAAATTTGTTCTTGAATTGTTCACATTTGTGTTCCATTTTTGTTCTCATTCAGTGAATCGAACTTCGATTCGGACATCAGGAGAACAAAATGTTGCAAGCCTGCACCTCAGCCACCCCCGATTTTTTCGCTTCACCGGGTCTGTTATCCAACAACAGAACCACTACATCTGCCCGGACAAACCGCAATAGCAAACCTACCGCTCCGGTTCTGGTGCCATCGATTGCCGAAACCGCAGGCCTCAGCCGGTTTGTCTATCTGGTTGGCCATTCGCAGCAGCGCTATGTATTTTCAGCTATTCAAAAAAGCCAGATTTCACTCTACAGCGAAGCAATTTTTTTGGCGCTGGAAGGTCATGGCAACGACAATATATGGGTTGGCGATTATGCTGATCTGATTGCTCGCTTAAATGTCCATTCAGGTCAAACTCCATTGCGTATTCACGTTCATCTACTGGCAGAAGGGATTGAAGCCAGGTCCCGCATTGTATCGGATTTATCCGCTGCAAATTTCCATTGATATGGATCCGTCCCCCAACCTATTTGCAAAGGATTTAACAAAAGTGTGAACCGGTATTAACTTCCTGTTGAATATTATTTTATACTAATATAAAATCTCTAGTGTCTATAGGTTCAAGAGGAAAACATGATTTCCATCGGAGAGATGTCGCAGCGCACCCATGTGAAGGTGCCGACTATTCGTTATTATGAGCAAATGGGGCTTATTTCAGCACCGGAACGCTCGCAGGGAAACCAGCGCCGGTATTCGAATTCAGAGCTTCAGCGACTGTCATTCATCAAACATGCCCGCGATCTCGGGCTGACGATTGATGCTATTCGTGAATTGCTCGAACTGAGCGAAAGGCCGGATGAACCCTGTGCCTTTGCCGACGAGATTGCATCCCAGCATCTTGAGTCAGTTCAAAGCAAGATAAAACAACTGCGGAAACTTGAAAAAGAACTCAAACGCATTGTTACCGGTTGCGAAGGCGAAACGGTCGAGAGTTGCTATGTGATACAGGCTCTTGCCAATCACGAATTGTGCGCCGACGACCATTAAAATGGCTTGGTTATCTGCAGCAATTGTTGAGTTTGGAGCCGCAATTCAATGACCGGCAAAATATATTCAGGTGGTAACTCCAGCGAAACCTTCCTTGAATTTGCCGCACCAGACTTATTGGCCGAACGCGAAAGCTGGCTCAACCATTTGCAAAACGAGCGGCGGTTGGCAGACAAAACCCTCGATGCCTATGAACGCGACTCACGCCAGTTTTTGATGTTTCTCACCGGCTATATCGGTGAAAAACCGGCCATCAAACATCTCGCCAATTTGAAACCGGTTGATCTTCGCGGATTTTTGGCCACCCGACGAAAAGCCGGAGCCGGGGCCAGAACGCTTGGGCGTGGGCTTGCCGGTATTCGCTCGTTCATTCGTTATCTTGAGAAGAAGAACCTCGCATCAAGCGCCGGTATTACCGCCATGCGCTCACCGCGGCAGCCTCAATCTCTGCCGAAACCACTGGCAGTCAACGATGCCTTGCGGATGACTGATATGGATGAACAATCCCAGGAAGAACCGTGGATTGCTGCGCGTGATGCTACAATCCTGACGCTTCTTTATGGTTGCGGACTGCGTATTTCCGAAGCACTGGCCTTAACACCGGCAGATTTTCCCGACCAGGCCACTGGTTCGCTGAGAATTGCCGGCAAAGGCGGAAAGGTTCGCATTGTGCCATTGCTGCCGATGATCGATCTGGCGGTGAAAGAATATCTCAACCTTTGCCCCTATCATCTGGAACCGGACAGTCCGTTGTTTCGTGGTGCCCGAGGCGGAAAACTGCAACCGGCCGTATTGCAGCGGGCGATGCGATTGATGCGTTCTGCTTTTGGATTGCCGGACACGGCAACCCCCCATGCCCTGCGCCATTCATTTGCCACGCATCTTTTGGCCAGCGGCGGTGATCTGCGTACCATTCAGGAATTGCTTGGCCACGCAAGCCTTTCAACAACCCAGGTTTATACTGCGGTTGATTCTGAAAAGCTGTTCGATATCGTTGCAAGCGCCCATCCCAGAGCATGAAACTTGCCCATGGATTTGTTGTTCGGTTCAGAGTAGATAAACTTTCAATCCCCCGTCGCTCCAAGGCAGTTATTTGACCAAAAACAAGACAGACCGGAACCGCCCCATCAAACAATTGCAGGGCCGAGAGCGGGTCGGGCTTGTCGCTCGCAAGGTTGCCGCCAAAATGCTGGGCCGGATTATCGATGATAAAAAGAATCTCGATGCGCTGATCGATGCGGAACATGGCGATTATGCCTATAATGCGCTCATTGCCAAGGACCGGGCGTTGATTCGGGCAATCCTGATGGTTTCGTTGCGCAAAAAAGGCCAGATCGATGATGCTTTACGCCAGGTGCTTGACCGAAAGACACCCAAAAATGCCACCCATTTGACCCATTCCCTGTCGGTCGCTGCCGGTCAAATTCTGTTTCTGGATGTGCCAGACAGTGCAGCGGTTAATCTCGGCGTAACCGCAATTGCCGAGGACCGCAGAACCAGCCGTTTTGCAGCCCTTGCAAATGCGGTTTTAAGGCGGCTTTCAAGGGAAAAAGACCAGATACTGGCAAATCAGGATGCCGGTCGCTTGAACATGCCGGACTGGTTTTTCAAACGTGTGCGTAAAGCCTATGGTAAAACTCGCGCCGGGAAAATTGCCGATATTCTAAATCACGAAAGCGCTCTCGATCTGACAGTCAAATCAGACCCGGATAAATGGGCCAGGATCTTTGGCGGCATTGTTTTGCCAACAGGTTCGGTGCGGTTTGTTCCCTCGGAGACAGTTTCGGCAATGGAAGGTTACGACGATGGCGATTGGTGGGTGCAGGATGCGGCGGCGGCAATGCCTGCCAGGCTGCTTGGCGATATCCGCGAACTAAATATTGCAGATCTCTGCGCTGCACCGGGCGGAAAAACCGCACAATTGTTAGCCAAAGGTGCAGATGTGACAGCGGTTGATATTTCAAAGCGACGGCTCGACCGTTTGACAGAAAATCTCGCCCGACTAAAATTCACCGCCAGAATCCAGATTGCCGATCTTCTTGAATGGCAGCCACAAACCGCTTTTGATGCGGTTCTGCTGGATGCGCCCTGCTCATCCACCGGCACCAGCCGTCGGCACCCGGACGTTTTGTGGACCAAAACCGCTGAAGATATTTCGGCCCTTGCGACCCTCCAGTTTGAAATGTGGAACCGTGCCATCGACATGACCGGCAAGGGTGGCATAGTGGTATTTTCCAACTGTTCGCTGGACCGCGAAGAGGGGGAAGACCTTTATGCAAAAATGCTCGCCAGCCGCAGTGATATTGAAGCGATGCCAATTTTGGCCGACGAGGTGCCAGGCCTGTCAACGGCGATAAACGGCCAGGGAAACCTTAGAACCCTGCCCTGCCACCTGCCCAACCCGAACGTCCGCCTCGCCGGTCTTGACGGATTTTTCGCCGCCCGCCTGCGTCGAATTTGAACTTCCTGTTCTTCGTTACAACAGAAGTGATTGCCTGTATTGTGTGATTCGGAACCTCCCGATTTTTTTGAATGCGGACACATTCATGGCGAATATTCACCACCGCACCGGCCAGGAAAACACACCACCCAAACGCTCGTGGCTGACAAGAGCGCGGAACTGGCGCACCAGCCGGTTGATGCAATGGCAGTCGGGCATCCCCTCCCCGGAAGATTTGCTGGCCGTTCCCACAACCCTGCAAACCGGCAATGCCGCACGCGCCCGCGAAATATATTCAGGACTGTTTGATTTTGCCGGGAACAGGATCGAAACCGGTGGAACCTCACCCTTCGATTTGCAAACACCTGCTCCCGCCTGGCAGGCAGAACTCCACAGGTTTGTCTGGTTAAAGGACTTGCACGCCGCAGCAAACCCGATTGCCCGTTCAAATGCCGAATTTCTGGTACATGACTGGATTTCCGGACCGGGCAAGGTGCTGACCGGTATTCCCTGGCAAATCGATGTGGTCGCGGACCGGCTTATTGCGTGGCTCAGCTACGCACCGCTGATCGTTGGTAATGCCGATCAGAATTTTTATTCACAGTTTTTGCAGTCCATAGCCACTCAAAGCCGGTATTTATCCCAGGTTTCGAAAACTGCACCTGTCGGCCTTCCGGTACTAAAGGCCCGCATTGCGATTGCTTTTGTTTCCCTGTGTTTTGGTGGACAAAATCAGGCCGGCTGGAACAAGCATATGGATCAGGCGGGCGAGGCGTTCGGGCAAGAACTGGATCGACAGTTTTTTGCCGATGGTGGCCATATATCACGCAACCCGGATGCTGGTCCTGAAGCTCTGTCCCTGCTGCTGCCACTTCGCAATCTCTATGCGCAAAGATCCTGCGAACCGCCAACACAACTTATCGCCACGCTGGATCGGGTTTTGCCAATGCTGGAATTTTTTCGCAGTGCAAATGGTCAAAACGCCCGATTTAACGGTGGTGGCCGCATCAATCCCGACCAGCTCACAAGCATCGCCAATGCCGGACATCATGCAGGCAAACCACTGGAAAATGCGGTTCATTGCGGTTATCAGCGACTGGTTGCCGCCCAGACCCGGTTGCTGCTGGACGCTGGAAAAACCGACCCCGGCGCGCCAACTGCGCAAATGCATGCCGGTTGTCTTTCCTTTGAAATGTCTTCGGGTTTGACCCCCATCGTGGTCAATTGCGGATCTCCGCCACAACAACAACCGGAGCTGGCGCTGGCCGCACGCGCCACCGCGGCCCATTCAACGGTTACGCTGAATGATACGTCATCCTGCCGGTTTGAAGAAAAAAGCAAGCGACCTTCCCTTGCCGGTCCGGCAATCGTTGATGGCATTACCCGGGTGAACGTCGAACGAAACAGCAATGACGAGGGCACTCAGGTTTGTGCTGCCCATAACGGTTATCTTGATAAATTTGCCCTTTGGCATCAACGCGCCATACATCTTTCCAGCGATGGAAAAATCATAAGCGGCAGTGACCGGTTTTTATCTGACCGCGATGCGGGCAGCAATAATGTCAGCAAAGAAGCCCAAACAATTGCCAGCGCTATTCGCTTTCATCTGCATCCCGATATTGAAGCTGTTCACAACAAGGATCAGATCAGTGTCAATTTGACCTCGGCAACCGGTGAAAACTGGAAATTCACCTGCATCGATGCCCGTATCGAGATCGAAGACAGTATTTATTTCGATGAACCACCCCGGCAATGCCGACAAATCGTGTTGACTTCCGTGGTTGGCCCGGCAAGTGAAGTTCGCTGGATGTTCGAAAATTTGTCATCGGCAACAGCATCAGGTAAAAAATCCGCTGATCTGGCTGAACCGACCGCTCCAGATGATCTGCTTGACCTGATGGCAAAAAACACGGACGACCAATAGCCAGCAAAATACACTGGAAAGATGTGATTTGTTTTGATTTCCTGCAATATTTAGTCTTGGTTTACCATAAGGCCGCATTATGGCCGTGAATGTGCATCATCAGTTGCACGGTTTTGTTGATTTGAGGACGACAATGTCTGCTACCAACCCACTTTCAATTCTGATTCCGCTGGTTTTCACCGGTCTAATAGTGTCCGGATGTACCCAGACACGGTTTGGTGGTTCATCGCAACCGCCCCCGCCTTTGGTGCCAACACCTGTTGGTGCGGTAGAATCGAATGAACTGCAGCCGGTCGACCAGTCCAATATCAATGCAGACGGCTCAATCGATCCCAACACGGTCGATACCAATATTGAACCGGATGTCGAGGTTGCAGCCGCACCACCCCCTGCCGATGGTGGCAAGGATGTTAGCCGACAGGCATTAATCGGCGCATGGCAGGTCAGTTCCGGCGGGGTTCAGTGCCAGATATTCCTGGCGCTCACCAAATGGTCCGGCGGATACCGCGCCGCCACAAGGGGGTGTGCAGTCGCCGCCCTTTCCGACGTTCAGGCATGGGATGTAAAAGGCAAGCAGGTCGTGCTGGTCAATTCAAGCGGCACCACCGCAGCACGGCTTTACCGTTCTGCCGATGCCCGTTATGACGGATCGACCGCCACCGGTGGGGCAATTTCCTTTTCCAGATAATTCCGGCATTGTATAAATGGCTGTCGAACAACCCGTGACCCCTGTTACTGTTCCGGACGGGAAAACCCTGGAAGCCGCCTATCAGGCACGGGTCGCCGCCGGTGAGTTTGACAACGACCCGGCCCAGATCAAACTGATCCAGAAACTGGATCTGCTGTTGCTCGGATTTGAAAACGCGCAACTTGCATCCAAACAAAGTGCGCTCGGCTGGTTGTTTTCAAAAAAACGCGACGCCGCGCCAAAAAACCGCGGCCTTTATATT
>JALTNS010000237.1:14841-16948 GCA_027000565.1 Rhizobiaceae bacterium
CTTTATATTTGGGGCGCGGTGGGGCGCGGAAAAACCATGTTGATGGACATGTTTTTTGATCATGTAACCGGCATCAAAAAACGCCGCGTCCATTTTCATGATTTCATGCTCGATGCCCATGACCGAATTCACAGACATCGCCAATTGCTGAAACGCGGGGAAACCGCCGAAAAAGATCCGCTGCCACCGGTTGCCCGGGCGATGGCATCAGAAGCACAATTACTGTGTTTTGACGAATTTTCTGTAACCGACGTTGCCGATGCAATGATCCTTTCCAGACTTTTTACCAAGCTGTTCGAACAGGGCGTTACGGTTGTCGCGACTTCTAATGTGGCGATCGACGCGCTTTATCCCAACGGCCTCAACCGCCAGTTTTTTCTGAGCTTCATTGAACTGCTGAAAACCAATGTTGATACATTCTGGCTCGACGCACGCACAGATTTTCGTCTTGAAAAACTCGCCAATGCCAAAGTCTATATTGTTGGTGGTGACCAGAACGCCAACGCCACGCTTAACCGGTTGTGGCAAGACCTGACGGGAACCGTATTGGGCGGTCGTGAAAAGCTGGTTATCAAGGGGCGTGAACTTATTGTTCCGCAGGCCTCACGCGGTGCTGCAAGATTTTCGTTCAATGAATTATGCGCCCGACCCCTGGCTGCAGGCGATTACATTGCCATAGCCCGGCGGTATCACAGCCTGTTTATTGACGATATTCCGCAAATGGGGCCGGAAATGCGTAACGAGGCCAAGCGCTTTATTATTCTGGTTGATGCGCTTTATGATAACCACGTCAATCTGGTGTGCACTGCCGAGGTGAAACCCGATTTGCTCTACACCGCCAAATCCGGAGTCGAACACTTTGAATTTATCCGCACCACTTCACGGTTGATCGAAATGCAGTCCCATGAATATCTCGAAAAAAGCCGCCTGCAGGAGAACACCCGAACGCTTAAAAGCAAATTTCCGTGAATCGAAAAACAAGCCGTGTGAATTCAGCGCAGTTGTGCGATATTGCAGCTGATTTTGAAGGGCTGTTGACAGAGGCATTTTCCATTGTTCGATAAAAGACTATTTCAACATTTATTACTGCTGCTGTTGATAGTGACACCCTTTGGATATGCTCAGGCCCGTCCCTACCTGTTGCTCGACGCCGGTTCCGGCATGGTACTCTCCCACAAACAGGCATTTGACCGTTGGCACCCGGCATCGCTGACTAAAATGATGACCGCTTATGTGACATTTCAGGCCATACGTTCAGGCGAAATCACCATGAATTCACCGGTGCGGGTGTCTAAATATGCACTTTCCAAACCGCCCAGCAGAATGGGTTTTCCAGCAGGTACCATTCTCAATATCGAAAATGCGCTTAAAATTATTCTGGTGAAATCTGCCAACGACATCGCCATCTCGATAGCCGAGTCAATTTCCGGCAGTGAAAAAGCCTTTGTCAAAAGAATGAACAAAACCGCCGCCCGGCTTGGCATGACCGGCACCAATTATGTCAATCCGCATGGATTGCACAACTCCGCCCAATACACCACGGCTCGCGATCTTGGCCTGTTGTCGATGGCTATGTACCGGGATTTTCCACAATATGCCTATATGCTGAAAATCCCGGCCATTCGATTTGGCAAGAAAAAGATGAAATCCTACAACAGCCTGCTTGGGCGTTACCCCGGCGCTGACGGCATCAAAACCGGTTATGTCTGCGCATCCGGATTCAATATTGCCGCCAGCGCCAAACGCCGGGGACGACGGCTGATCGCTGTTGTACTGGGGGCCGCCAATACCCACGAACGCGGCATAACCACCGCCAAACTGCTCAATTCAGGTTTTGCACGAAAAACCGGAAGAAAGCCCGTGTCGATTAAAAAACTTGCCCCCTATGGCAAGGCGCGCTTTACTGCCAGAAATATCAAAAGCGAAATTTGCAAACGCAATAAACGGGCAAAAAAGGAATCCAGAAAACAACGCCGCGCCCGTTGGAAGGCAGAAGCAATCCGCCGCAAAAAGCAAAACGCACTCTATTTTCAACCAGCCAAACCGTTTACGCCGGTAAGAATCACCCTCGGCAATGCATTTGGCCCAAGCCCGGTTGGTATTAACG